>CBDUQO010000160.1:0-5143 GCA_965369365.1 uncultured Methanosarcinales archaeon | reverse complement strand
GGCAACCTCTTTATAAGCGTTGGTCACTGTAACTCAAGATACCAGAGAGCCAGATATTCCCTACTGTGTTTTGGGGTAACTACTCAGATATGTTGATTGTTATTACTGTACATCAATGCCCAAATTCAAAAAAACCCAACCCCACAAACGGCGCGAGTTCAGGGGCGCTTCAAAAAGCCGCTGATGGGATTCGAACCCATGATCTGCTGATTACGAATCAGCTGCTTTACCGAGCTAAGCCACAGCGGCGTGGTGTAACACACTCGTGATCGGATGCAATCATTCATGATGCGTTCCATGATGCGTTTCACGATGTGTTAAGTTATGTTTACAATCCCAACATTTAAGGGTTGTGACCCGCCGATGTCATGTATATGATGATCATCGCATTTGTGGGCATGCCGGCGGCAGGCAAATCCCGGGCAGCCCAGCTGGCACGCGAGCGTGGTATTCCGGCGATCGTGATGGGTGACGTCGTCAGGGACGAGGCAGAAAGATGCGGACTTGACCCGAGTGACACAAAGATCGGCAGCGTGGGCGACAGGCTACGGGCAGAAGAGGGGATGGACGCGATCGCGAAACGCTCTGTACCAGCGATCCGAAAACTCCAAAAAGATGCGGATATCGTGGTGATAGATGGTATCAGGGGGCTTGCCGAGGTGGATTTGTTCAGAAAAGAGTTGGGGGATGATTTTATGCTGATATCTATCGTTGCGCCAATTGATATCAGGCTGGAGCGAATGTCCCGCAGAAAACGATCCGACGCAGTCACTGATCCGGACGCACTGAAAGCGCGGGACGAACGTGAGCTGAAATGGGGGCTTTATGAAGCCCTCGAATCGGCTGATTATGTCATAAGGAATACTGGTACGCTCGATGAGTTCCTAACAGAAGTTGGGTCTACGATTGATCATCTGCTGAGTGAGTGATTGCTATGAAAAGAGCTCTGTTAAGTGTATCTGACAAAACAGGCGTGAAAAAGTTTGCGAGTGATCTGTCGGATCTTGGGATCGAGATAATTGCAACAGAAGGTACGGCAAATGAAATTTCACAAAACGAGATTCCAGTGACCCGTGTATCTGAGTTTACTGGATTTTCGGAGATGCTTGGCGGTAAAATAAAGACGCTCCACCCAGCCGTCCATGCTGCAATTGCGACGGCGGATATCACGGTCGTTGTCGTGAACTTAATCCCGCTAACATCGATTGAGCGCATGGACATCGGCGGCATCACACTCCTGAAATCCGCGATAAAGAACTTCAAAAACGTCGCCGCTGTAACAGACCCCGGACAGTACAAAGGCGTCATCGAAGAGATCGGCAGCAACGGAGAAGTTTCCGATGAGACCCGGCTAAAACTTGCGATACAAGCATCTGCGTACATCGTAGACTATGAATCGCGTGTCCGCGGGATTCTCGAGGCAACGCTGCGAGGTTAATCGCAACTGTGGTCTTGCCAATCCCACAGATGTGGGTCATGGAAATTTGGGTAAGTATAACACCCCCTGGTGCATGGATCTGTGGATCGGGGCTAAACAGGAATTGCTGACACGTGCATAATGTTTATGAATAGCGCAACCCTATTGCACAACTATGGATGCAAACGAGCATGGTGGAATACCGGTTGAACCTGCTTTTGACTTTCTGCGAACCTTATCCGGAGAAGAAGCGAATCTCCGGAACATGCGCAAAGCCATCCGTGCCATTGAGAGGTATGCGGAAAACGAAGCGGTAAGTAACATCTATAAGATACAACAAGAGATGCTGAGGATCGAAAAGATATTGAAGCAGACCAAACTGGCTGATTTTGTCGAAGAAGGTGTAGGGCAGCGCATACAGCCAGTGAAATCGATGATGCCGGAGTGGGAAGAGCAAGCAAAGAAGAGTTTTGGTAAGAGGCTCGAAGACGCGCTGAAACAGGTAGATTTTGAATTAAGTGGACACTACCCGTTACTCAAAGCGATGTTTTACACAATAGAGGTAAAACTTGAGACCAATAGCGTTGTAATCTGGTATGGTCCTGAGCAAGAGCGGTTAGACGCCTGTAAACTCATTCCTGAAATAGCAGCGAAAAAACTGGAAGCAAGTCACAAAAAGATCGTTAATCGCGATCTTGATGACGAAACATTCCTCTTAAACTTATTTGAAGCATACAAGACAGCAACTCATCACATCGAGAAAAAAATCGGGGACTCAATTCCGGTTTCAGACATTCTTCTGGAGTATGCACTCCTTGTCCAGAGTAAAAAGTTCAGAACAAACCCGGTTAAAAGCAGCTATAAAGAGTATGGGCGTGTCTTCTTCAGTTATGATCTATATCGATTAACGGAGCGAACGATAGAGAATCACGAACTGAGCCTTGTTACAGCCACAAGAGCTTATACGAGACGGAGAGCAGGGTTTCTCTGGATTCCATCCAACGAAAAGGGGGATGGCACGTATATCTCGCACATCAGGTTTCGGGAAGTGTGATCATGGAGCTGGAGTACGGGATCCAAGAAGAGGGGATAGACCCGATCTCAGCAAGAAAAATCATAGAGATCGTCGGGGGACAGGGGAATCCTCCGGAATATGGATTCCAGTACTTCACAGCAGGCTTGGACAGCTATCTCGAAACAATCGATGAGGATTACCTTGGAAGTTTCATAAAAGACGGCGGTTCAGCATTTAAAATGGTGATTGGAGTATATGGTGGCGGAAAAACCCATTTCCTGTACTGCATCCGGGAAGTTGCGTGGAACCACGATTATATCGCATCATATATCGTTCTGAGTCCTGAACAGACGCCGTTTTACAAATTGGAGCAGGTGTACAAGACCATCGTTTCAAATCTCATCTATCCGCAAACCCCGGAAGAACTGTTGTCAGGGTATGACCGGGGGATCGAGGCGGTTATCAAGGCGTGGTATAACCGGAAGTATCATGAGATGGCAAGAAAACTGCCTGGCGGTGATGATGAGCTCACACGCCAGGAACTTAACAATTATGCGTCAGCACTTGGTCCTTACGAAAGCACGAGCTTTAAAAACGCTGTGAAAGAGGCTTTCCTGAGTCTAACTGAACGACGCGACGATGATTTTACGTTGATCATCCAGTGGTTGAATGGAGAGAACCCTCCCCGGAACCTGCTCAAGGATCTCCGGATATTTGAAAAGATCGATAAGAGCACTGCGTTTAAGATGATCCGCTCTCTTGTCCAGTGGGTGCGAGACATAAGCTACGCAGGGATCGTTATTCTCATGGACGAGGCTGAACAGACCCCGAGCATGACCACAAAGCAAAAAGCATCCCTTTTGAGCAATATGCGGGAACTAATCGACGAATGCGGACATGCCAACTTCAGAAATGCAATGTGGTTCTATGCAGTCCCCGATGAGAACTTTCTCGAAGGCAGGACGCAGGTGTACGAGGCTCTGCGGCAGAGGCTCTCATCAGTATTCGATGCAGCTACAAACCCAACCGGAATCAAGATATACCTCGAAGAAACGTCCGAAGATCCGGTGGAATTGTTATCGGATATCGGAAGAAAGCTATCTGCAATTTACGAGGTTGCATACAGCGTAAAGTTCGAAACAGGTGCACTCGATGAGACGATAGCTGATATTGCGAAAGCTGCGTATGAACGGAAGCTGGAAATTGGATACAAGAGAGAATTTGTCAAAAATATCATTGAGGCGCTGCATAGATTGCGTAAAACCGGGAATGAGGGGTGAGCGATGCAGTCTGTGAAGCACGCTGTGTACGGGATCGGAGTGGTACAGCAGACCCGATTCGGTGGATTCGAGATATCTGCTCGGTTCGATGATGGTATTTTACGATGGGTCAGGCAGGATGAGCTTGAATTTCTGTCAGGATCCGCGCCGGCGCCAGACGTCGAGATCGTGGGATCCGTAGAACCAATACTACAGGAAGAACGGTTCAGAGCAAGAGAGATCATAGAATCACTCCGGTTAGGTATCGTTTCTCATGGGCAGGTGGATGAGTTCACGTTCGGGCGAGATAAAGCGATAACGCAGATCAATGAGTGGTTGAACGTGCCGGGCAGCGGACCTATGATAGTTTCCGGAGAGTACGGTGTTGGAAAGACGCATCTTTTGGATTATACCTACTCATCTGCCCTAAAAAGAAACTGGGCGGTTGCACTGGTTGCGCTTGACCCTGGTGAACTGCCCCTGCACAAACCAAAGGCTATATACGAGGCTATAGTCCGTTCGTTCAAATTCAGAACGCACAACGGCGGTTTCAGGGAATTCCTGCGGGAGATTGCAGCAAGCCCGGAGTGGCATGAGTTGCAGGAACACGAGTACCTCGGGACGGTGATCGAAAAGATACGGACCGGGGAGGATGATGAGCGGATGTATGAGTGGATCGAAGGAGAATCGATACACAAGCCGCAGATGTATAATTATTCAACATGTGGAAATATTTATTGCTACCTATTGAGTGGGATTGGCTGGGCGGCAAAGAACATTCTCGGGCTCGACGGGTTCTTGATCCAGTTCGATGAAGCCGAGAGTGTCGACTCGTTCTGGCACACGTCATACCAGAATAATAAAAGCTGGAATTTCTTGAAGGGGCTTGCTATGGCAGGCAGCGATGATTCAGTGTCATTAAAAGAAGTCAGCATGAATAAATTTTACAAGCACCGCCTCTACAAAGGCTGGTGGGGATATTACAGCGATCTGCAGTATTGCGGGCATCTCCGGCTGCCGTTCGCATGGCGAGTCCCGTGCAACTTAAAACTCCTGTTTGCGTTCACTCCGGATGATGAAATGTTTGAGATAGAGCCGCTGAAGAGCGCCCGGAAATTTGATATTGGACCAATCAGTGCGGAATACTTTGAGAACATCTCAGAGAAGATCATCTCAGTGTACGATCTGGCTTACGACTTCCAGGCAGATTCACGTATTTTTGAGTACATACCGAAGGATAACACCCGCAGATTCACCAAAGGGTTAGTAGAAGCTCTTGATCTCACCCGTTTCCATCCTGATACTCCGATCGGGGAATTACTGGATATATAGGGAAGGGTGGATGGCAACGCCGATGATGGCGCATAGCGCATTCAAAAACGTCCTTGCGAAAGGTTGAGGATTGTGAACCGTCAGAATCTCATGATCGTAATTCTATCGCCCCAGCCGCCG
>CBDUQO010000159.1:0-5280 GCA_965369365.1 uncultured Methanosarcinales archaeon | reverse complement strand
CGTTGGTGAAGAAGGCTATCAGATGACCTGTGGAATTTGTGATGGTGACGTTGACTGTGTCGTCGTAGATGAACTCCCCTGTGTCGTTGTCTCTGGCTGTGAACTTGATGGGGAGTGTTCTGCCGTTTGTGAGGTTGAAGTGATCCGTGGTTGTGATGGGAGGGAGGAAAGTGATGTTGTATATTTTAAGTGTTGTTGCGGTATCGTTCATCCATGTCTGGTTGATGTTGCCAGAGGTGTCAACGGTGCGGGTGCTGATGGTGTAGCTGGTTTCGGGGGCGAGGTCGGTTGCGTTGAAGTATTCGGAGGAGACGATGGTCTGGAAGACGGCGTTTAAGTAGATCTCGGTGTGGTTGAAGTCTGCATCTGCTGGATTTGTCCATGTCCAGTTGAGGTATGTGGTGCCTGCGGTGGGGTGGGGGTTGGTGATGGAGGAGGGTGGCGTTGTATCAACAGGAGTAAAGTTCACTAATATACTGCTCTCGCCTGACGATAGCACCACTCCGTTGCTGACGATATCAACCATTATCTGATATGTGCCCGGAGTGACATTTGCAGTATCCCACAGGTATGATTGATTCACGGTATGTCCGGGTGGCAATGCGATGATTGGCTGTGTGAAATTCGTTTCGATCTCCGTTATCGAGGTGTTAATCATCAAATCGGTGTATGTGATATTCTCCTGATTATTCGTAACACAGACATTGAATTCAACTGCGCCACACTGTGTACCGTTCGGAGCATCGATCTCCACGCTGATGTTGGCTATGTAGATGCCTTTCTGGTCGGTTACGAATGTGCTTTGATTGCTGCACACCTCTGCTTTCAGTAGTGCGAATCCGGAACAGGTCGGGGTAAGAGTCCATGTGTATGTATAGTTCTGCCCAGAAGTGAGATCACCAATCCAGACCGTCTCTGGCTCACTGGTCATTCCGGAAGTATTCAGATTCAGTGTCAGGTTGGTGAGGTCATCGCCGATATTTTCAAAGCTCACGGTTACATTGAACTCTCTTTCGATTCCAGCCACCGTCGGGGCGTCAAGTTCAAATTCAGCATTGTAAACCGGCAGTGTGGGCGTCAGTCTCGAGAATGAATCCATCTGTGCGCCAGCCCAGTAGAGATAAGCGGTTCCGTAAAAGTCATCCGGAACCGTATATGTGGAGACGTTTATGACCTGACCATCCGAATCAGCCTGCACGTTTCCGTTCCACAGGACATGACCGGTCTGATTCATGATTGCGATCGGAATCATCTGGTTCTGCGCAAAGCCGTATCCGTTTATGGTTACGTTATCTCCTGCGTAGTACCCGTACTCGGCAAATCTCAGATCCATTGGATGAACATCCATAAACTCAAGATAAGGCGGTGTGGTTGTGGGATCGGGCAGGGTGTCGTGTAAAGTATCGCTGCTGTCAAAGGTCTGTGCTACGAGTTTTACCGTATCCGTCCCGTTCATAATCTCGGTTGTCGTCAGTATCTCGATGTTGGTTCCGTTATGCGATGCATTGAGGTATGGCGTGTCAACGAGAGTCCATGAAGTGTTGTACTTGTAGAGTCCGGCTCCTGCGTCACCGTATTCTATCTTGTAATCCGCACCGATGCTGTTTACGATGGAACCTGTGCTGCTTGAGTTATCTGAATCCAGATAGATCACATATCTGTAGGAATCTGTATCCACCGGCATCGCGGTCTTGAGGGAGAGTTTCATTGAGCCGCAGGTGCTGGTCAGGTTTGTCAGGTCACCGGCGGCATTTGTTTCGGCGGGGTCACTTGCTGTGAAGAATGGGGTTTCGTTGGAGATTCCGTCTATCAGGGAGGGGGTTGCTACGAGGAACGGAACCCAGCCGCTTGCGGTATGGACGCGGATCAGGTAGGGGTGGGCTTCGATGTTGTCGGTGAGGGCGGCGTTGAAGGCAATTGGGGAATCGAATTCGCCGTTTGCGTTTGTGGTTAGAGTGGAGTTGAAGACCTCGGATTGGTTGAGGGTGTCGATGACGGAGAAATAATACGTGCAGTTTGTAAAGAAGTTTCCAATTATCTGCATTTCGATGCTACAATTGTTGCCTGTTATGTTTTGAACTGTAGTAAAAACATCAGAAGCGGAATTAACCTCGATGTTTGCGTAGTCATCTGTGATTTTTGTCACTCTCAGTTCGAAGCCGGTCTCCGAATCGCGATACCGATTCCAATCAAGAATACCCCACCCACTCAAATCCGAAGTTATTTTTTCAGCAAGATGTGGGTGGTCCCAGTTTGGCACAGCCTCACTGTAAGGTATATCATCCTTGGATTTCCATATTAGAACAGTCCGATCTTCTTTTTCATTCGGCCACGTACCGTCTCGAAATTCGATCCAATAATTATGTTCCATATCGTTTTTATCCATCTTTATGCAGATTGCTCGATCTTCCCCTTCTTCAATTGGATGCAAAGTTCTGTGTACTACATGCCATGCACCTATTCCATCATAATTCGAGAATCCCATTTTTTTAGCATTTATTGGATCAAATGGCGCCTCATAAACCATGGTAAATGGCCACCAATCATAAACATGGAGCATGATACCCCCCATAATAGAGAAACCATCATCTTTTATATTATCTCCGTGTGGTGGGTTGTTTGTTATAGCCACTTTATGGTCATCGATAATATCAATACAATGTGTAAGCTCATGCCCAACAACTTTAACCATTGCTATAAACGGATTGTTTTCATCATGTGGTGTAAAAACTCTGCAATATGTTATCTTACATGCATTCATGTTTTCATCACACGAGGGGACGGCCATTCCTCCAACATAATCAGGATCTGCCACTATTGTGATGTCATATTTTGAAGAATCGTAAGCACTGTTGTAATCTTCTGCAGCAGTTTTGGCGTCTTCATACCATCCTCCTGCTCTGTTTGGATATGACGTATCATCTTCAGGTAGTTTAATCCATTCGTCCGTGGTTGTGATATCAAGAACTGCCTTACCGTAAGAAATTCTACAATAATACCTTTCCACTTCATCTGCTACATCTTTATACCACGAGGGGTATCCATTTGTCTGGTACCAATCATCCACAATAGGTTGCTTGGTATCTGGATTGTACAAATTATCGGAGCATGCAAGTATCATCAACACTTTATAGATCGCATTTTCCCGTACGTAAATGGGTTTGGAGTCGTCACTGCTTCCTGCATCTGTCGATACTCTCACATCGATTTGGTGATCTCCTGAGGAGCTTGGGGCATAAACACCTGTACTCTCATACTTACCAGGCTCAGTCGGATTAAAACTAATCTTTTGAGTATCTTGAGGAATCTGATCAATGGTAATGCTAAAACCGTTCGCGCTAATTGGTCCGTCATCATTATACACATCGGCAGTAATGATTATATGCCCATTTTTATTATATTTATATTTGTTAGTTTCTATATCAAGTTTTATCCCGAGTTCTGTCTTTTTATTGAAAGAATAAGCCTTCTTATCCCATCCCAGCACTTTCCCACTGATCACATCCTTATAATAAAATTCCCATGTGTAAACCCCTTCCTCATCATTGTCGAACACATACTCGTGCCAGTTCCAATCCTTGCTCACAGCATCCCAGTGACCCGGATACAGCGGCACCTCGGTATCAGAGAATGACAGTTGATCGGTCGGATGGAAATTCGGATCGGTGTGATACGCATACCTCATTCTGCCATCTGGCTCAGTCAGTTTGACATACGTATCGACAGTGTAACTTTCGGATACCGTGGTTTCGGTGTAGAACCTCACGGTTTCGCCAGTTGTGAATTTCGTGCAAGGTTCCTCTCCTATGTCGGTCGTTTTGTTGAATGTTAAATTAACCTCGGTTCCAATCGGATCACCGAGCAGAAACATGTCGATGATATCCTGCGATACCTCGATCACATCCTCCATCGCATACCCCTTCAGTTCCAGGACCTCCGGATAGGTGATATGCCGCCTGAACCCGTCTTCGATGCGGTACACCTTGTAACCGTCCCACAACCTGATCAAGACACCGTCGGACTCCGGATCGGTTGTGATGAACGTCTTGTAGTGGCTCGGATCTTCCGGGTTGAAGTCCGCAGGCTCATTGATCTCGTCCCAGCCCCAGCCGGGTATATCCAGCATCTTGTCGAGGGCGTCGGCAGTGACATGGTAGAGTTCCCCGTTCTGGGACCAGAAGACATGGGTTCCGCCGGGCTTTCGTAGCAAATGTTTCTCCTGTATCGAGATCGGAGTTCCTTCCGGAAACATCCCGATGATCGTTGACGAGACCTCGATCACATCATCAAAGCCATATCCGTTCCATGTGAGTGCCTCCGGGGAAGTGAAGTGGTGCTTCTCGCCGTTAAGAATCAGGTACACCTTTATGCCCCCCTGCTCCCGGATCAGGAGATCGTTAGATTCTGCACCAGTGGTGATGAACCTTGGTCCCTGCGGGTATGTTGCAGGATCGAACTCGCTTGCTGGCAGGGTGTTCACGCTGTCCCAGCCCGGCACCCCTGACATATCGTTGATCACGTTCCAATCTGTGACCCAGTAGAGCCTGTTGTTCTGGAACCAGTAGACTTCGGGCTGTCCTTCTACCTGGACGAGGGATCTGTCTTGAGGACCAGTTGGTGGCGTATACGGCGCCATCAGCGGATATCGATCCACATTGCTGCCGCCCGGGATCGGGTATGGGGTGTCACCAATGCCGTCGCTATCAGGCTGGTCTTGATTTGGGCCACTTTTTAGGTCATCTCCGGTATAGGAACTCCAATAATTTCCGCCAATTGGATAGCCATTATCAAAGTTGTTGGATCCCGAATAAACTTCAGCATCATTATTTATGAAATTGTTAAGATAAATATCGTTGTAACTGGAATAACTTAGATATAGCCCCAAACTGTTATTGTTGACACTATTACCGATTAATGTATTATTATTACTAGATGAGCTGAGAACTATGCCATAGCTATTGTTGTTAACAGCATTTTTTGAATAAGTGTTATTATTGGATTGTCGGATTTGGAATCCAACATAGTTTTTATTAGCAATATTACCAACAAAAGTGTTATTATTGGAATAGAATTTACGGATTCCTTCACGATTATTGTTAAAAAAACTTTTTGAAATTAGACTATTATTTGTTTGCCAAAGTTGTATACCAACACCTGTATTAGATAAATCTAAATTTTCTATTGTTATATTATTACAATTTACAAGTATAACTTGTCCAGCTTCTTCAACAACATAATCTGAAGAATCTTCAAGATAAACAAGAGGCTTATTATTTACAA
>CBDUQO010000158.1:0-5287 GCA_965369365.1 uncultured Methanosarcinales archaeon | reverse complement strand
GGTGAATCTCCCGTAACCTCGCAATCAAACTCGATTGTGAAGAGCTCGTCAGGCTCCATTGTTCCGATGAAGTACTCAGTCGGCGTAAACGTGATGCCCCCTGCCTGCGGTTCGATGCTCACGGACGTAAACGTGCTTGAGTGCGTATTTGCGACGTCAAACTCGATCTTGCCCCCGCCATAGGCGAGTTTTAGCGGCTTGGACGGAATGATCTTAATTCCAGCGGATTCTACCTTGATCGGTATGTCCCATTTCGCATTGTAGGTGTGGGAACTCCCTGTGAGCGCGAGGTTCAGATGCTCGGTTCCATCCGCTGCGCCATCGCTAACCTGCACGTTATATGAGATCTCGATTGAGTCTCCGGGTCCAAGAACGCCCATATTCCGGTAGGAGTCGGTCGTAACAACGATCCCATCCGACCCAACGAGTTCTACCTCATTTATCTGGGCATTGGTGTCATAATCCTTGCCGTCGATCGTTACCGCGTATTGGGATGCGGTGTTTATGAGCGTGAGTGTCACAGTTCCCGCATCTCCTGGAATCAGCACTTCCGGGTCGGTCGTTATCGCTTCGAGCTTGAGTGTGCCCCTGCTGTCGAGGGTGTCTGTGCCCACCTTGATTGCAAAGTCCTTCTCAGACCATGTTGCACCATTTTCGCCCTGATACCGGATTGTTATCTCGTGAGTTCCGGGTTTTGCATCAGTTGCTACGAAGAGGCGGTATTCGTACATTGCCGAGGCGTCTGTCCCGATGCTTCCCTTGTTCTGGCAGGCATTGGCACCTGAGTCAAGTGTGAACGGGTATTTCGGCACGAGTTCGATTGTTACGTCTTCTGCTGTGCCGCCGCCTGTGTTCTTGACGCTCACCCAGACGTCCACGTACTTCCCGATCTCTGCCGGGTACGGCTCGTATCTTGTGATATCTACCTTAAGCGCGCCTCCTGCTGCGGAGGCTGGGGTGACTATGATTGCTGATGCGAGGATTGCGAGAACGATGAGGTGTCGTATCTGGTTTGCGGTGTTTTGGGTCATTATGTTCACCTCTCCTGCCCGAGCCAGATTGATCCGTGCTCGATTGTGATCTGGTACTCCGGGGTGGCTGATCTGTGCTGCGCTGTGTCGATGTGTCCGTTCTGCTGCTGTAGCAGTGCTCTCTTCAGGATGTACCCAAACGGGCGTTCATCCTGTCGCTGTTCGTTGTGGTTGTGGGGGTTGTGGTTGTTCATGTTGTTCACTTCCTTTGTTCGGACGTGTCGATTAATCGACTTATCTGATTGTATGGATGCAAGTAATAGTACTTAAACATTTCGATTAATCGAAAGATATTGTGATGGAAGGTGTGGTTGGCGTACAAGTCCGCTGCTATATGCGGACAATCCCTCTAATTCGAGAACCCTCCCACTCTTCAGTTTCCCGTGGTTACAGTATATCACCAGCAATCACAGTATCGATCCCCATGAACGAATCAGACGGATTTATCGGCATCGGAACCTTCTCGATGATCACCAGACTGACCATGCGAGCCCTCCGGTTGTACGATGAGAAAGGGACTGCTAACTCCAGCAAGAAGGGAGATCACCGGCTACAGGCAGTACTCCTACCAGCAGATACGGCGGGGCATCCAACTGAAGCGTTTTTCCGACCTCGGTTTCGGCATCCGGGAGATTTTGGAGATTACGGATGTTAAGCTCGCTTCCGAAAATGCGCTGCAACCGCAAGCCTTATTATCCGGTATGGCGATGGCAGAATCGTGCATGCTGCCCGGATGATGTGCCCCCATCTGAAAGAACAGGTGCAATAGTGGCTCAAGCTCGGTGATTGTTGAATTGTTGGTGCGTGTATTGCCGGTAAGGCAGAGTGCGCAAAAATCAGGAGGAGGTAGAGAAAGATGCCAGAGGTGAAAATAGACCCCGAGGAAACTGCGTTGTTGCTAATAGATATGCAGAACGATTTCCTTCATGAGAAAGGGAAAGCTGCTACATTGGGAGTCTGGAAGTTTGCAAAGGAAGCAGGAACTATTCCAAACACCAGAAAGATGATCGAGATTGCAAGGAAGAATGACATACCTGTGATCTATGTGAAGAACGTTTTCAGACCGGACTACGCAGAGATGGGACCGGTTCAATTGTCGCTCTGTACAGTAGGCAAGTGGATAAAGGAAGGTGAAATCTGTAAGGAAGGTACCTGGGGCGCTGAGTACGTCGATGAGCTAAAACCGGAGGCAGGTGATTATATCGTTGTCAAGCGAAAGATGAACGCGTTCTATAATACAGATCTGGAAACATTGTTGAGAGGTCTGGGACGAAGAACGCTGATAATCTGTGGTATCATCACAAATTTCTGCCTTGAGTCAACGGTCAGAGGTGCAATAGATAGAGATTTTGATGTTATCGTGCTGAGCGATTGTACAGCAAGTGAAAACAGAGAGATGCAGGAATTTCCAATGAATGCGATCTTCCCGATGATAGGAGTCGTGACAACAACAGAAGAGTTGGTCATCGGATAGAACACATGAGAAGATGATGAAAACAAACAGGAGGAACCGAACGATGAAAGTACTGGCAATAAATGCAAGCCCCAGGATGGAGAAGGGTAACACTGCCCTGATACTAAGTCCCTTCCTTGAGGGGATGAGAGAGGCTGGAGCTGATGTAGAACTCTTCTACACGAGGAAACTCAACATAAAACCCTGTACCGGCGAGTTTGACTGCTGGATCAAGACGCCTGGTGAGTGTTACCAGAAGGATGATGTGCAGATGCTGCTTCCCAAGCTGCGTGAGGCGGATATCTGGGTGCTCGGCACCCCACTCTATTGCGGGGGGTTCACTGGCACAATGAAGAACCTGCTCGACCGAACGCTCCCGCTCGACGAGTCCTTTATCGAGCTATGCGATGGTCACTGCTGTCGCCACGCGCGTGAGGGAACCAAGTCCGGCAAAGTTGTGCTGGTCGCAAACTGTGGCTTCTGGGAGATGGATAACTTTGACGCGCTGCTTGGCAGCATACGGCAGCTTTGCAAGCACTCATATTTGGAATTTGCAGGAGCGCTGTTGCGCCCTCACGGAGAGGGAATGGAGCCAATGATAGAGATGGGTGAGCCCATAGATGACATTTTCGAGGCTGCAAAAGAGGCTGGTCGCCAACTCGTGCGGGACGGTGAGATGTCCGCGGAAACCCTCAACATCGTCAGCCGTGAACTGATGCCGCTGGAGATGTATGTGCAGTTCGCCAATCAGCATGTCCAGCAGGCGCTGGATGCGCTTTAGAAGAAGTAGAATGTTATTTGTTTGAAAGCAAGATACGAACGCTGTTCGCAAACCCTGCAATCCGAACATATAAGAGAGAACGAAGGAGGAAAATACAAATGAAGAAACTATTGCATGCAACGATGCTCTTGGCGGCTCTGGGGCTCATCGTCTCAGGTTGCATAGAGCCATCGTGCGATGAGACGCCAGAAGCAGTCGTAACGATTCTCGTGCAGGGATCGCCTATCGATGGTGCCGCCGGCATCATCTTCAGTAAAGACCAGCTGCACATCGCATCCATTGTAGGCAGGGAGATCGTGGTCATGGACCCGGAAACAGGCGAGATACTGGACCAGCTCGGTCCGGACATGGGTGTGGAAGGACCGGAAGATCTTATCTTCGGTGATGGCTCGCTGTACTGGACATCGTTTCTGACCGGTGAGGTGGGCAGGCTCTCGCCGGATGGTGTCTGCACCAGCCAGTTCGTTGCGCCCGGCGTCAACCCGATCACATTCTCTGATGATGGTCGCCTCTTCGTTGCACTGGATTTCATGGGCGACGCGCTCTACGAACTCGACCCCAACCTCGTTGATCCGCCTCGCCTCATCGCTGAGAACTTAGGTTTCTTAAACGGCATGGACTTTGGACCTGATGGGTTCCTGTACGGTCCAATCTGGACCAAAGGCGAGGTGGTGCGCGTTGATGTGGATAATGGAACGATCACAACGGTGGCTGATGGCTTTGGCGTTCCGGCGGCTGTGAAGTTCGACTCAGAGGGTAGTCTGCACGTTGCCGACTATATTAAGGGAGAGATCCTCCGCGTTGATGTGGAGACCGGGAGAAAAGAGGTGATTGCCCGGTTGCCGTCCGGGTTGGACAACCTTGCGTTCGACTCAAATGACCGACTGTTCGTCTCGCATGGTCAGGATGGGTCCATCTTCGAGGTCCTCTCCGATGGCACAACGCGGACGGTGAGTCCAGGCGGCATGATTGCGGCTGGCAGCGGTGTTGCCGTGCTACCACGTTCTGGCGGCGAGTCCGTGTTTGTGGCTGACCTCTTCACCCTTCGTGAGTTCGACGGGCTGACAGGCGAAGAGAGGAGCGTCGAGCGGCACTACGTTGGAATGCCCGGCATCACGAGTCCGGAGACGGTCTCTCCTGACGGTGATAATCTGGTGTTGTCGTCGGTCTTTTCCAATACTGTTCAGGTCTGGAGTCCGGAGACCCATGAGGTGCTGGAGGAGTACACAGACTTTGCAGTGCCAATAAACGCGATCCGATTCCAGGGCGATCTTATTGTCGTCGAACTCGGATTCGAAGCCGGGACATGTCGTGTCACCCGGGCGAGTGATGAGGGGCGTGTCACTCTCGCTGATTCTGCCGATGGACTCGTTCTGCCGGTGGGACTGGCAGCGACCGACGATGACCTGTGGGTCAGCGATTGGGCTACAGGCAGGTGCATCAGAATCGTGGCAGATGGTGAGCCGCTCTCAGAGCCAATCCCGGTGGCAACAAACCTCTCCGCCCCGGAAGGACTCGCAGTGGCGCCGGACGGAAGCCTGCTGGTCGTTGAGACCGGGGCAGGACGTCTCTCGTCCATTGACCTTGAGATGGGTGAGGTCAGCACCGTAGCAGAAGGGCTTCTGCTGGGTGCAGAGGGTGCAGAGGGTTATCCGCCTACGTGGATATTCAACGGTGTGGCGGTTGGCTCATCAGGTGCGATCTATGTCACGGGCGACATCGCAAACGTCCTCTATCGCATCGAACCAAAAACCTGATCACGCCTGAGCGGGTGTGAAGACTATAGCGCAATTAGGTTAATGGTTCCTGCCACATCGCCTAACACGGGGTTACCGACTGCGATTGCTGTTTTTCGAAAAGGGGTCGGTAACCCCCTCCCGCGGCTCCGCGGATGCCCCCAAATTCTTGGATGTGAATATGATGAAACTCAACTTTGGGAATTATATATTAATCCAATAATCAACCATCTGCGCCCCATTTCTGCCCCATCTTCCCACATTTTCCCGCAATCATGAAATCCCC
>CBDUQO010000157.1:0-5314 GCA_965369365.1 uncultured Methanosarcinales archaeon | reverse complement strand
TGCGGGAATTGGCTGTTGTTTTATTTGAGAAGGTGAAACAAAATGCATCAATAGACTGGACGATAAAAGAAAGCGTCAGGGCAAAATTAAAAGTGATTGTGAAACGGACGTTAAGACAGTATGGTTATCCGCCGGATATGCAGGCACTTGCAACAGAAACTGTGCTTAAACAGGCGGAATTGATTGCAGATGAGATGATAAAGATGAGATGATACGAATGCTAAAGACAATACATGCAACCAACGATAGCAAGGTGTTACATCCGGAAGAGCTGGTAGACCTGGGGCAGTGCCGCGTATATGCGTACAACGATCGAGATAATCAAACCCGCGAAGGCGAAGGCAGGATCTTTTTTGCAGACTGCTTGCTCGCTCAAGCTGGAAGGTCCGGACGATTGGTCGAGTTATACCAAGGATTACCTTTACGGAAACGAGAGTGGGATGGATGCTAAATGAACACAACTAAAACAATACTCGCCGCACTACTATCAATCGCGGCACTCACAGCACTCGCAGCATCGGTGCCTGCCGCGTCCGCCGCGGGCTTACCAGACGACCTCTCGCCGGGCTTTACATTCTCGAAGAACTTCTACGATATCTATGGCAAGCCGAACATCACCGCGTCAATCGTTGGCGACAACGAGTTTGGTCGAGGTGACGAGGTGACGCTTGCAATTGATCTCGTCAACCGCGGCGTCGTCCTTGGATTTGAGTCCGACCGGATGCCTGACGACGATGAAGAGATTGATCTCGCAGAGATGGAACTCGGATACGAACTCCAGCAGGTGAACGCGATAGGGATTACGGCAGTCCTCGTTACCCCGGAGGGGGTCCCAATCGATGTGAGATCAGGACCGCAGCAGGTTGGCTCAATCCGTGGAAGCGATAGCGCAAGCGAGACGGTCAGTTTCAACATCGAGATCGATGAGAACGCTCCTGCCGGCATATATCCACTGATCTTTGCCACGAGTTATATATACCAGAAGAACGTGCATGTGAGCGGTAATGTCAGCGAAAACAGGGCGGATGTGAATTTCTGGTACGATACGCTCAACCAGACGCAGATACTCTACCTATCGGTCAAGAAACTGGCTGATTTCGATATCACAGACGTTTCATCAGATCTTCGGGCAGGTGAAGATGACAGGGTGCTTTCCATAACTTACCAGAACACTGGTGAGGAGGTAGCGGTGGACGCGGTGGCACGGATCAGCGTGACAGATCCGTTCAGCAGCACCGACGATCAGGCATATCTCGGGACGCTCGAACCGGGCGAGAGTGTGACCGCGATATTCGTGATCGACACGGATTCCGGCGCAGCAATAAAGCCTTACGGCATCAATACCGAGATCAGGTTCAAAGATTCGACAGACAAATCGAAGATATCTGAGTCGATGACCGCGATGGTCACGATTGCACCGCTGATACCAGGGTCGGAGAAGATGAGGCCATATATATTCCCGATTGTGCTGATAGTGCTTCTTGCACTTCTGGCAGTCGGGGTCAGGTACTACCTCAGGAATTTCACAAGCGGTGGTTCCGGTGCAAAATAGGCGGATTCTGGTTGCTCTGATCGCTACGACCATGATCATGATCTGCGTGGCGCAGGTTTCGCCTGCAAAGTACATTCCTGAGAGCTACACACGATCCACAAACTACTACGACGTCACAGGCGAACCCCTCCTTGTTGCGACGCTCGTTGGAGATAATGAGTTTCGCCGTGGCGAGGATGCAGTGCTCGAGATCACGCTCCAGAATTACGGGGCAATCTTTGCAATTGCGGGGGCTGAGTACCTTGATCCCGATGACCCGGACTACGATGATGATGTGTTGCTTGCCATGACCGAATTTTGGGTGGAACTGGAAAAATCCGCCGGCGACCGCTCCCGGGCGGTTCTTCTCGCAGATGGTGCGCCAATCGGTGTCGCGGCTGAGGTCATGGAGATTGAGACTATTGAAGCTGGTGAAACGGGAACCGTTCGGTTTCCTATCCGTGTCGACGATAACGCGCCAGCCGGAATCTACCAGCTACGCTTGGAGGTCTGTTACGATCACGTCGATAACGTGCAGGTAGAAGGAACCCCCAACAATCCGGATATCAACTACTGGAATGTGACAGAGACATGGAACCAGAGCATACCGATTGTGGTCGAGAAGGAGTCAGATTTTAAGGTTGTTTGCGTATCATCCACCTTGCAAGTTGGGGAAACTGGATTTCTGAACATAACGTACCGGAACATAGGTGAGGTGGCGGCGACAGATGCGGTCGCCCGCATAAGCGACATGCTGCCCTTCACTGCTGTCCGGAATCAGGAGCGCGTCGGTTCGGTTGCACCGGGAGAGTCTGTGACCGCATCGTTCGCGGTGGGGACTGATCGGAGCGCTGTTCCGAAAGTGTACGATGTGAGCACCGGGATCCGGTTCAAGGACGAAGATGATGAGATCAGGATCTCAGACGCCATGCAGATCGGGGCGGTGGTTGCGCCGGGAGTTCCGTTTTCTGAGAAACTGCGTGCTGCGAAGTGGTGGATCATCGCGGCGGTGCTTGCGGTCGTGGCGGTTCAGGGATGGCGGGCATGGAAGCGAAGGGGGCGCTGATACCGGGCGGTTCGATCGCAATAGTTTGGCTCTCTCGGTAATTCGCGTTGCAATTATCTCGTAGATGGAATTGTGGTGGTGTGATATTAAGTGATTAGAGATCACGAATGACACGTTTGAACGAATTTCACGAATGTTGGAACGGAATACATTTGTGTCATTCATCCGGAAAGTCCTCTTCCAAGCGTTCAATCTCACCGAGTGGAGGATATTTTGTAAAAGCTGCGAGCACAGTCAGTGCCCTCGAACGAATCGACTCGCGTCCGCTTCGGGCATATTTCTCCAGCATCTCCCGGTCGTCCCGCGAGAGGTTTGGGCATGGCAGTACATCATAAATGCGGGTGATGGCGGTATCTTCTGACTTTCGCGCCTTTGCTTTCCTTGTGCATTTCTTGCAGATATGGGCTGCGTGTCCTTTGCCAGAGAATTTCTCGTTTGGCAGGATCTTTTTGCACACCCTACAGAAATGTCCGCGATATCGTTTCTTCTTTGCCATTCGTTACACTCTTCTGCAACTCAAAACTCCAAAACCCCACCAGTCGAAGAGTCGCTCAGTGGTTTTCCAGAAAAAATAAAAAGAGATCCTCCCACCACGTAGGCGAGAGGATTTTCACCCGGGATCAAATCAATTTCTTGATAGGGTGGTTTGGATCCAGTACCGTAAGCCCGAGATCCTCTGCGTTCTCTGCAACCATGATGTCAATCATTGCAGCTGCTGGCGCGATCATCTTCGCATTCTCGATTGGACCGTACAGATAGTAATCCGCACCGCCGATTCCAGCGATCAGGTTGGTTCCGATATCCACGGGAGCCCACACATCGCGGTTCTCCTTCTTATACGTCTTCATCCAGTCCCATGCGGACGCTGAGTTGTGATAACCTGCGCCAACAGGGAGTCCGAGCCGTGCCTTGACAGCAACGCCTGCACGAACGTTTGCGCCTGCGCCTGCTCCGAGTGGCATCGCAGCAATGTCAATTAAAGGCTTTGTGATGCCGCAGTCCGCAGCAATCTCAAGCATGCCCTTATCGATTCCTGCTGCGCCTTCTTCAAGGATCTCGATCTTCCCTTTGACGCCGCCTTCGGTTGCATTGAATGCAAGAACGATCGCGGAGGTCAGGTCAGACTCCTTGACAGCCAAAACCTCATCCTCGTGGATACTTGCGTTGATCGAGTTGTGTATAGCGCGATCCGCAACACCGATCTCGGTTGCGTACTTGACGCCATAAGCCCGAACGTCGCCTGCCGAAGAGTCGATTAAGAACGGTTCATCATACCCATCTACGAACCAGTCAATGTATTTCTTCATCGCCTCGTTCGTCTCTGCAACGATCTGGTTGCAGTGCGGGTTGCCGGTGATGTCACTGACCTCTTCTGCTGCTGTCCAGAGGGTGTCAGCAGCATTCTTGTCGAATTCTCCTTTGTCCTCATCCGTTACGATCTTGTGCCTGTTATAAAACATCGAACCGAATAGTACGGTTGGATATTCTCCTGGCTGACCTCCTATCGTTGTGCCTCCTAAATCGAAGACCTTCTGTTCTTTATCAAATCTGAACATATTAATACCTCATACAATTCCAGTCAGGATTGCGTATGCTAATATGATAACAATCCCGGACACTATTCCGTAGAGTATGCCAATATCCCTACCAACCTTCTTTCCGATCCTCTGATATATCTCAGAATTTACGAACTCAACCTTCTCGTCGATCGCGTCCAGCCTTCCCAGAACCTCGTTGTACTCAGCCCGGTCTACGACGACGTGTGGAACGATGATCTGTCCTTCTTTTGCCATACTTGATCACCCCTTCATCCACAACAACGGTGCCAGAACCAGTATAAGGGCAAACAATATGCCTGCTGCGACACCGAGTGGTGCGCCAGCTGTGAAGCCCGAATCCAGTTTCTGATTACGTGCGATCAACTGCGCACGGCGTCGTATGCTCTCAACAGCGGTCTCGAACGGTTCCATGAATGGCTCAATCACCATCGGAGTGCCAACACCGTAAGTGATCGCATCTCCTGCCTCTTCCACCTCTGGTGCCACTTCGGAAACATCCTCTACGACTTCGGTGGTTTCTTCAATCTGTTCTTCTTTTGCCATTGTCATGCACCTCCTGCAAGGAAGCTAAGAGCACCTCTCGCCATTATCGTAAGACCGAGAAGGATCAGTGTTATCGTAAGACCGATCATGACGCCCTCAATCTTGGCTGCATAGACACCTGCTGCAAACTTGTTCATGTTGCCTATGCCAATCATCGCGGCTTCGAGCTCCTTGACCCGTGAGCGGACCGTCGCAACTTCTGCTGCCATCGGTCTGAATCCTGCGATCTCGTCTTCGCCTCCGCTTTCCACGATCTTGATCTCCATCGGCTCAACATCAAGTGCTCCGGGATCTTTCGCAACGCACGCCTTGATGGCTGCTGATATCTTGCCCTCATCCTCGGTATCGATCAAGTCAACGATCTCGACGATCTGCTCCTGGAATCTCTTTATTGCGTCATCATCCAGGTTCTGGATGAATGGAATCGCTCCTGTCGATCCGATGATACGCCCGTCCGCGTCAAGTCCGTTCTGGTGGAACGCTATTATCGCCTGTCCGGTTATGTGACCTTTGACCTCCATTCCGGTCACAACCATGAACCTGATATTTGGGTTCGATACGATGTTTGCGACCAGCTTCTCGATTCCGATGTTCTCGGTCTTGCACGGTCCTGTG
>CBDUQO010000156.1:0-5335 GCA_965369365.1 uncultured Methanosarcinales archaeon | reverse complement strand
TTACAACACGCGAAAGGAGTTATATAACATGAGCGGTATGTTGACCGTACATGGCGCGAAGATTCCGGTTGGAGCGAATCACATTTCTGGCAGAGATGATTGGAATGAATGGAACTACAAAACATATTGCGTTCGGACTTTGCATGGCAGTTGCACTGCTTGGCACCCTTACAGGAGGTGCGTTGGCAGCAATCAACCCGGAGGGATACCTGGGAACGGTGATCGAAAAAGGTGCCGAGAATGATACGTTCAAAGTTCAGACAACGCATGAATGGTCGTATAGCTGGGCGAATATTGGATGGCAGCCTAATGACACCATCATAGAATGGCTATTCCCAAATGAAGATGCGATGAACGAGATATGTGTGGGCGACTACGTAGAAATAGTTGGCTTTGCAGCACCTCCGGGGTGGGTTATTGGTTTAGGAAGGATGAACTCAAGCACAGAAATGATTATAACCGACATATACGGCGATCCCAATTTCTTAGAGCCTTGTGGGTCATCAGAATCCCTGGATCCCCCGTTATTAAGTGATTACACGATAAAATATAACAGTACACCCAATTGTTCAAATTGTGGTATGTGCAACTGCGAAGCGAGTTACACCAATGTGACTATCACTGACGAAACCGGTCAGGTAGCAGTGGACAATCACCAATTATATCCCGGACAGAGCTACACGTATGTAGGAATGGACTATCGTATCGACATCATATTTCATGCAGGAGAAGCTTCCGCCTGCCCGGAGTGTAGTGATAGGTGCGCCCCGGGTCCGCAACCCATCTCTGATTTTACAATACACATCAAAGATATAAACTGGAACCAATGGGACAATGACTGCGTCATCGAAAACTTTGAGATATCCCTTGCAGAGTATCATTGGGCAACCAATACTCCAGTAAACGGACACATAATCTCCAATAGCGAGATCAGTATGCTTGAGTATCAATGGGCAACAGGGGACGTATGTTAGAGAATAATGATATTGGATTCTCAAGGAGGAATATGAAAAAGAAACAAATGTTGGGATTGTTGACGGTTGTCGTGGCGTTGTTTGTTTTTGCCGCATCGACACCATCAGCCGCAGCAGATACCATCACAGGTGACCGGACAATCAATCCTACGTGTGTGAATGCAGGCGACACATTAAGAGTAACCGTTGAGGTAACTATACCCGATGTGGTCTACGGTCCGGTACTGGATGAGAGCATTCCTATGGGCTGGACTGCAACAGTGATTGACAACGCTGGAGCAACAATCAATGCGGATGAAACAAAGTGGCTCTGGAGTGGCGCACAGACCGGTACGAAGACTGTTAGCTACAACGTCACAATACCAGTCGGTACAGCATCTGGCAGCTATCCTCTGATAGGGACTGTCTTAGCCACTGTCAGCGGAGAAACCGTTGGCCCGTATGTCGTGTTTGGCGATGATGAGGTAACTGTCACCGGCGGTGAAACAGCCACCCTAACAGATGTAGTCGCCGCACTCAGGATTGCAGTCAGCGGCAGGTACAACGAGGATGCGGATATCAATGGTGATGGGCAGGTTACATCACTCGATGTGCTCATGACCCTGCAAAAGGTGGTCGGGGCAGATTGATAGCGGTATTTGGAAGGTGCGAAGCTACATAGTGATTTTTGCCAAAGATATGTGAGAACTGTGGGGCTGCGGGGCGAGTGAGCTTTCAGGGATGTTGTGATGGTTGTGCTCATGTTTAAATGTGATCGACAGTGATTACAGCATGATGAAGTTCGATCCTGATGCAATCAGAAAGTCAGCAGCGCAGGACTTTGAGAAGACCTGGAACATGGGCAAGGAACTGATCCCGGCTCCTGCGATCAACGATAGCTACCCGCGCCTTAAACTCGGTTACGGGAAGACGCACCCGATCTTTGAGACGGCGCACCTTCTGCGGGAGGCGTATCTCAGAATGGGGTTTACGGAGACTATGAACCCGCTCATAGTCGAGGATCGGGAGGTCTACCGCCAGTTTGGATCCGAAGCTCTTGCTGTTCTGGACCGGTGTTTCTATCTGGCAGGCTTGCCGCGCCCTGATGTCGGGCTTTCTGACGAGCGGATCGCAAAAGTTTCAAGCATCCTTGGACGGGACCTCAGTGATGATGATGTCGGGGCTGTAAAAGAGGTGCTTCATTCGTACAAGAAAGGGATAATCGAGGGCGATGACCTAATTCCAGTGCTTGCGGGGAGACTTGATGCGGCGGATTCAAGGGTCGCTGTGGTGATTGACGAGGTGTTTCCGGAGTTTCGTGAATTAATCCCGGAACCAACGAAAAAGACGCTTCGCAGCCACATGACATCCGGCTGGTTCATCACGCTCTCGGCGCTCAAGGAATTGCGCGAACCTCCGGTAAACCTCTTCTCGATAGACCGCTGCTTCAGAAGGGAGCAGTCAGAAGATGCATCAAGATTAATGACGTACCATTCAGCATCGTGCGTCATGATGGGTGAAGATATCACGGTCGATTACGGAAAAGCAGTCTCCCAGGCTCTGTTGTCCCAGTTCGGATTCGAAGAGTTTCGGTTCCAGCCAGATGAGAAGCGGAGCAAGTACTACGTCCCGGATACCCAGATTGAGGTCTATGCATACCATCCTGCCTTGCACGACTCTGACACGAAGTATACGGACGGCTGGATCGAGATCGCAACCTTTGGCATGTACTCGCCGATCGCTCTTGCCGCGTACGAGATCCCGTATCCTGTGATGAACCTTGGTCTCGGCGTGGAGCGGCTCGCAATGATCCTCCACGGTGCAGGTGACGTCAGGTCACTATCGTACCCGCAGTTTGATACGCTCACGATGACGGATCCAAAACTCGCAAGCGCTGTCGGTGTCGGGCAGTCGCCAACGACTCACGCAGGACTAATGGTCGGACGTGCGATTGTGCGTGTATGTGAGGAGCACGGGAGTGACCTTAGCCCCTGCGAGTATCTGGCGTGGGAAGGCAAGCTCTTCGAGCACCAGATCAGGGTAATCGTCGTCGAACCAGAGGAGAATACAAAACTCTGCGGTCCGGCTGCGATGAACGAAGTTATGATTCACGACGGAAGCGTTCTTGGGGTGCCCCGCACCGGAAAATGGGATCACGTATTTGAGGGTGGTGTTCCTGCGGGTTTCAGATTCATTGACGCGTTTGCGGCAGAGGCAGCGCGTGAGATCGAGGATGCGGCACGGTGTGGCAGGGGGTGCGAGGTCCGGGTGAAGGGCGTCAAGGTGCCTTCAGAGATCAATATCGAGATAAAGCCTCATGCAAACCGGTGGATTACATCAGGCAACAAGAAGATCGATATCAGGGGACCGGTCTTCACGATGGTGCGATCTGAGGTTGTGGTGTGATGGTGTCGATCTGACCATGAACACAAGAGCGACCGATGCCCACGTTGCACATACAACATAATCACCAACCGGAAGGGATTTTCAGTCTTTGCACCCTTGCGGTATCATTCTACAGTTTAACGAAAAAGGCGAGAGAGATGGAATGTTGTTGAAGTCCTGGTCTCCACGTCTTTCGTGTTGTTATACATACGGCTGACCATTACAGAATGGAAGGTGTGTAGGGGGTGGGGTGGCATGGTGGACAAAGGTTCCGGAGATTATTGTTATGATCAAAGACACGCTCCTGATCGAAGTCCATACGGTTCCAAAAACGATTTCTGGCGCGGAGATACTGGCTGATGTGGTTATGGAGGTAGTATGACTCGACTGCTGCCCGTATGATCCCCGGCGGCGGCAGCGTGGACAATTACCAGCTCATGCATCCATATCACCACGCAGCAGTTAGGCAACCTCAACCGCGACGACCAGATCACCCCCGCAGACGCCGCGATCGCGCTTGCATTAGCAGCAGGCGGCGGTTCCGCCTCGTGCGACCCCACAACACTCGCCGCCGCTGATGTCAGTGGCGATGGCATGGTCACCCCCCTCGACGCGCTCATGATCCTGCAAGCTGTGGATAGGAGATAGAATTATGACCGAGAGGAGGTTTAAGGAAGAACATGGAACGAATTGAATTTCACGATAGAGAAAAGGAGATGAAAGAGTTCATGGATATTCTGAATTCCGAACCATCCTTGATCACATTCGTCTACGGACCGATAAACTCCGGAAAGACCACATTGATTAACCACCTGATAAAGCAACTACCGGAGGAGTACACACCAGTCTATATTAACCTGCGTGGACGGTTCATCACAGGTTATGAAGACTTCCTCAATGTACTATTCGAGATCGATGAGAGTGGTGTGATTAATAATGCTGGTGAGTATGCAACAGCGATATTGAAGGATCTGAAGACACTCAGTGGAATCCCGATACCAATAAATCTGTTTGAACAGATATTCGAGAAGAAGGATAAAAGCAAAGATATGTTCAGATATATTGAACATTTCTTTGTTGAAATGTCAGCGAAACGGGTTCCGGTGATGATCATCGATGAGTTGCAGGTTATCGGGGATATGGAGATCAATGGGCATCTGATTTACAAATTATTTAATTTCTTTGTGCGGCTCACAAAGGAATTGCATCTGGCACACGTCTTTGTTGTGACTTCGGACTCGCTCTTTATCGAGCGCGTTTACAGCGAGGCGATGCTCTCTGAACGATGCAAGTATCTGTTGGTAGATGACTTTGATTATGAAACAACGACGGCGTTTTTGGACTATTACGGGTTTGATATGCATGAGACGGAGATTGCATGGCAGTACGTTGGCGGAAAACCGGTATCTCTTGTCAGGCTGATCAATGAAAGGAGAAGCGGGAAGAGGATCGAAGATGCGGCAGGCGGCATGCTTAAGCTCAGAACGGGCGAGGTTAAAACTCGATTGAAGATCGTTAATGAACTGGGGGCTGAGATTATGATCGTCAACAAACGCTGCGATGTGCATCACGAAAAGTTAGTCTCCGCATTAAAGATGTTTGTAACCCGTGATGAAGTTGGTGCGGATGAACTGGATGAGGTCTCCAAGAGATATCTGGTTAAAGAGAACATTCTCTTTGCGGATCCGCTTTCCAATACGATAAAAACGCAGTCGATGCTAAATCTGCTCGCGATACGGGAGGCAATGGAGAATGTGTAGGATTGAAACAGTTCTCGGGGTATTAATTGTGCTGCTGCTTGCAGGCACATCCGCGGCAGTCGTGCCGCCTGTGCCGTACTTCAGTCAGTGCGATTCCGGATGGTCGGGTGATCGGGTGGGTGGCGATGGACCGACGATCTGTGCCAAGGGCTGCGCGCTCACATCCGCCGCGATGGTGATGGCGTACTACGGCGTGGGTACCGATCCGGAGAGACTGAACGATGCGATTGGACGTGC
>CBDUQO010000155.1:0-5344 GCA_965369365.1 uncultured Methanosarcinales archaeon | reverse complement strand
AATGGGCAACCTCTTTATAAGCGTTGGTCACTGTAACTCAAGATACCAGAGAGCCTTTTATATATGGATATCCACACAATACTCGAGCAAGTACAATATGTAGGCAGCATCCCGCAAACCACGACCCCTATCAACACTTCTAATAATTCCTACAATTTAAGGTCTGTAGAGATCGCGAAACGGATTTAATGAGGTTCGGTCACAGCTGCAGAAACGAAGGGATATGTTCTAAGTATCCCGGATGTGGCGCCACCAGTCCGATTTCGCGGGATACATCACACCATCCTCCGTGATAACCGCTGTGACATTTGCTATCGGCGTAGCATCGAACGCCGGATTGTATACCACAGCATCTGCCGGCGCAAGCATCACGTCCCCGATGCGCCGCAGTTCGTCAGGATCCCGCTCCTCTATCACAATATCCCGCTCCAGCATAGCAGGATCGAACGTGGAGATCGGCGCTGCGACATAAAATGGTATATCGTGCTCTTTCGCAAGAACCGAATGAGTATACGTCCCGATTTTGTTGAATACCGCATCTCTTGTGATACGGTCGGCTCCGACGATCACCCTGTCAATCTTTCCGTCCCGCATCATCGAACCTGCTGTAGAATCCGTAATCAGCGTGACTGGTATCTGGTCTTGCATCAGTTCCCAGGTGGTGATCCTGCTTCCCTGATTAAGTGGGCGGGTCTCGCATGATATGACCGATATCTCCTTGCCAGCCTCGACCGCCGCCCGGATCACGCCGATCGCGGTGCCCACATCCACACAGGCAAGTCTACCTGCATTGCAGTGGGTCAGTATCGTGTCCCCGTCCTCAAAGAGCGCTGCGCCATTCTGCCCCAGTTGTCTGTTACGTTGCACATCCTCTTCAGCGATTGTGACCGCTTCATGGAGCGCGATTCTCCTTGCTTCATCAATGCGGCTGGTCCTGGATTCCAAAATAGCGCCCATCACCCGATCAACGCCCCACGCGAGGTTTATTGCGGTTGGTCGGGTCTGTTTGATTGTTTCAGATGCCGCGTGGAGGTCGTGCATGAACTGCTTAAACATAGATGGGGTGGTGGCAGTGGTCGTTACATCGATTGCGTGGGTGCCTGTGTGTGCTGCAAGCGCAACTCCATATCCCCCCGCAGCACCGAGTGCAGGCGCACCCCTGATGCGAAGCGAGACGATCGCCTCACACAGCGAGGAGACTGTGCCACATTCGATGATCCTGTATTCACCAGGCAGCAGGGTCTGGTCAATCATGGCTATCTTGCCATTGTTCCACTCGATGGTTTTCATGGTGAGGTGTGGGGTGTGCTGCATGTTAAACCTGATTGGAGCAATAGCAGGGCATCAAGTTGGAGTTGCCACATCACCAGGAGTCATATAAGATCTATAGGGAACTGGCAGGTGAGTTATGGGTAAAATCGGTGTAATCCACGTTCAAAAGCAATATCAAACATGGATTGACACCTTACTACAATTACAAACCCTCAAATCAACCTGACCAATTCCTCATTCGTTATCTTTGCCCTTACCAAACCCAAGTGCACCCATAAGTTCTATCGGCAGCGGAATCACAACCGTTGTCGCCTTTTCCTCAGTCGCATCCTTAATTGTCTGGAGCGTTCGGATATACAGAGCTCCCGGTTGTTCATTCAGCACCTTTGCAGCATCCTTAAGCTTGACTGATGCCTGCATTTCTCCTTCTGCGTTGATAATTCGTGCACGTCTGTTCCGCTCTGCCTCTGCCTGCGAAGCCATCGCACGCTGCATCGACTCTGGCAGCTCGACATCCTTGATCTCGACGGCTGAGACCTTGATCCCCCATGGATCAGTCGCCTCGTCGATGATCTCCTGCAGCCGCTTGTTGATCTTGTCCCGCTCTGAGAGCACCTCGTCCAGTTCCACCTGTCCGATCACGCCTCGAAGCGTTGTTAATGCCATCTGCGCTGTTGCAGCCGGAAAATGCTCGACCTGCACCACCGCCTTGCTCGGGTCCATCACCCGGTAGTAGACAACAGCGTTCACACGCGCCGTGACATTGTCCTTTGTGATCACTTCCTGCGGCGGGATATCGAGCACAATCGTCCTGAGATCGATCTTCGTCATCTTCTCGAGAATCGGGATGATGAAAAAGAGTCCCGGACCCCGTGCACCGACCAGCCTGCCGAGACGGAAGATCACGCCACGCTCGTACTCCTGAACGATCTTCACAGCGCTTGTAAGAATCATCAGCACCATGATCGCTATTGGTATCCATATTCCATCCATTATATCACCCGGTTGTTAATGATCGTGACGCCTTATAAGGATTTGTGTGAAAGCTGGCAACATCACTACAATGTTTACACACAACTGACCTCTGGTATGCGCTCACGCAGTCACCAGACAAGTCCCCTCGTTATGTCGGATAAATCGAAAAACGATACATTACAAATCTTCACGCAAGCAGGGCGGTCAGCACCGAATAGTGTGAGAGTCCCGTGAAAACGAACTGCCCCCGGCACAGCAAAGAATCACCCCTCGCTCAACCGGTCCAGCACTTCGCCTAACCGCTCAAAGTTCTCACCAAACGCAGTCCAGTTCGTACCCATCGAGTCAAGAATCGCATCATAGTAGTTGTTTGCCTCCGAGATCCACTCTTCAGTCGACCATTCTCCCACATCTTCACCAGGCTTGACCGGGCGCGCTTCCGTTCTGCCTTTGCCAAATAGCGCATCAAGCGCACTGTCAAGGTCCTTTTCCATCACCACCCGCTCGCCATCCGAGACAAGTATCCGTTTCAGTTCGGGAAGCTGCCCGGTCTCTGCCATGATATAGAGCGGTTCTACGTACAGAATACTGTCCTTAATCGGGATCACCAACAGGTTGCCCCGCGTCACTCTGGAGCCTTGCTGCGACCAGAGTGTAAGCTGCTCCGAGATCACTGAGTCCTGATCGAATTTTGCCTCGATCTGCAAAGGACCGTATATTAGTTTTTCCTTTGGGAACTTGTACAGCAGCAGTTTTCCATAATCATCTCCGTCGGATCTGGCAGCAAGCCATGCGATCATGTTATCCTTCTTTATTGGCGTAAACGGACTCATCAGGACGAATTCCTCACCGCTTTCGCCTGGAAGCTTCATTATTATGTAATAAGGTTCTACCTGCACCTGCTGGCTTGTGCCGTACACCTCGCGCGGGATCTGCCATGCATCCTCTTTATTGTAGAAGACTTTTACGTCACTCATGTGATATGTGTTGTATATGTCAGATTGTACCTTGAAGAGGTCTTCAGGGTATCTTACGTGTTTTTTAAGCTCATCTGGCATTAGATCAAGTGATTTGAACTGATCTGGAAACATCCTGGCATACGTTGTGATTATTGGGTCCTGGTCCGCGGTATCGGCGATATAGTAGGTCACATCCCCATCATAAGCATCGACAGTGATCTTTACAGAGTTTCGTATGTAATTGACAGAACCACGCTTCTCTGAGTATGGGAAATTGCCTGTGACTGTGTATGCGTCCTGTATCCAGACCAATCTGCCGTCGCAGATGGTGATGTATGGATCACTGTCAAGCATCAGGAACGGGGTGATCTTCGACATTCGATCCTTGATGTTCCTTTCAAACATAATCTTGCTCTCAGGAGTGATATCCGCGGATAGCAGGATCTTGATATCCATGAACCTTATTGCCATCAGGAGTTTCTTCATGGTTGTGTCCAGTTGCACGCCGCCACGCCCATCGTACTGGATATACTCGTTAGTATCGCCTTTTGGATAATCAAACTCCTCTGTACGGGTGTTTACCAGCACAAACTCGTTATCCCGTTCTCCATAGTATATTTGTGGTTTTTCAATCTGTAATTTTGGTTCATCTACCGTGTACACCGGAGGAATGTCTTTTATCAGGTAGTTGGGAAGTCCCTCCGTTGTAACGCTATTTACAGGGCTCATCACCACACCAAAACCGTGTGTGTAGACTGTGTGAAGGTTTACCCATGTTTTTGACACGATCTGGTCTTGATTCATCTCTCTTGGTGCTAACATCACCTCGGTGTATTTGCCATCAATCTCATACCGGTCAATGTCAATACCTGAAAGGTCGTAGTACAACCTTATTTCCTGCATCTGTTTGTATGTCTGTACGAGCGGTCTCAAATCGAGAATTCTGATATTGTCCATAGTTTCTTGTGAGTTTGCCAGCACTTCCCGGGTCAGATTCATCTCAGCCTGGAAGGTTCTCTCCTCCACATCGGCAAGCCCGTAGGCGATTTTTGTAAACTTGATGTTGTTCTCGATGTAGGGTGCTTCCAGTCTGATCTCGTTTGGCGAGACTTTGTACGTCTGGACAATCCCGGGAACCGCTGTCGAACCAATGAATATAACCAGCAGGTAGAAAACCACCGCATAAGTCAATATGCCACTCTTTTGCAGATCGTGCTTACCTGACTTGAAGAATATCCCGACATAAAACAGCAGGGCAATGAACAACGCAAGAACCACCAGTAGCTTGGTGATCGGAAGGTATACAAAAACATCAGTGTAGCCAGCCCCCACCACAATCCCCTTTTCGGAGTATATTATGGAGAATCTGGCAAGATAGTGGTTCGCGGCAAGGAGGATGAAGAAGAACGATCCGAGAACTGCTATATGTGCAAGCGCATTCCGTTTCATGCCTGTGATCGCCGACTGGAAACTGACGTCGTAGATCGGACCGTCGCCCACTGGCGTGGAAACCTGCGCCTGCTTGAACATGCGGAGGATAAACGACTGCAGGTAGTCCAGAAGCACCATGATGATCGTGATTACCACACAAGCCATCAGGAAGCTTCTGACCGCGTGGATAAACGGCAGCGAGAATACGTAGAAAGCAACATCTTTCCAGAAGATCGGGTCCTGCAAGTTAAATGTTTCTTGATTCAGGTACTGTAACACCACAAACCACTGCTGCGAGCTTGCAAGCCCGACAAAGAACGACAAAATCAGAGCAATCACGATCTTTAACTTTGAGGGGATCTCTGATTTGGATGGGTTTAATTTTGAGGATATCCAGAGGTTGCCAAGCAGAAATATGAGGAAAAACGACGCCGAAGCTGCAAATAGGAACAGTTTCGCAGTCAAGCTGATCATGAAGATCCGGGAGAACCCAAGAGCGTCAAACCACCAATAATCGGTGACGAGACGGACTATCTCTGATATTGACAGGATGAACGCCAGTGCCAGGAAGATGGCGATATTTGTAATTCCGCTCTTAGACCGCACCATAACAAATGCAAAGGGGTGTATCGATTATAAAGGTTTGTGGGAAACGAGGCGAGTTTTTGATCTTGTGATGTGGCTTCTTCTTTTCACAAGCGGATTAC
>CBDUQO010000154.1:0-5387 GCA_965369365.1 uncultured Methanosarcinales archaeon | reverse complement strand
AGCTAATATCTAAAGTAAATAATGCAATGGAAGACCTGATCCAGAATCATCTTTCTGAGTATCTCGAGTTTAAAGATGGCAGGTATAGCGCCACTGAGAAATTCAAAACGCATCATAAAACGATGGAATTTATTGCTTTGAGATTGAAGGAGTGGTCTGGCATCCCACAAACTATACAAGCCCCCCTCTTCGAAAGTGAGTGACTACCCATGCCCAAAGACCCACACATCAGAAAAATCCTCCTCATAGGCTCAGGTCCGATCCTGATTGGACAGGCAGCAGAATTTGATTTCTCAGGCAGTCAGGCGTGCAGGTCTCTCCGAGAGGAAGGAGTCTCCGTAGTTCTCGTGAACTCGAACCCAGCAACGGTCATGACCGATCCCGAGACTGCGGATGCAGTCTACATCGAGCCGCTCACCCCTGAGATAATCGAGAAGATTATAGAGATTGAGCGCCCCGACGGACTAATCGCTGGATTTGGCGGGCAGACCGGACTTAATCTCACAACCGAACTTGCAGAGAGCGGAGCGCTCGATAAATACAACGTAAAACTTCTTGGAACTCCATTGAAAGCGATCTATGACACTGAGGATCGGGAACTCTTCAAGCAGGCGATGGAAAAGATCGGCGAGCCAGTCCCGCGGAGCCGGGTGGTCTCGACAATCAATGATGCTCTTGCACTGATCCCAACGCTCGGTCTTCCCTTGATCGTCCGCCCTGCCTACACGCTCGGCGGAAGACCCGAGACATAGTGAAGATGGTAAATACTGTGAATGCATTCAGACATATAGAGATCATAACGCCGGCAGAATTATTGTAGGAGGTAGAACATGGCTAAAATTGCAGAAAAAGAGATGGAAATGATAAGAAAAAAAGTAGAAGCGGAATTCCCCAACGATCCGGCTTTGCAGCAGGTTCATATCGCAAGAAAAATCATTGCCAGAGAAGCGGAACTCGAGGGTTTCAGTTTTATAGAATATGTTAAATTGCTTAGTAAACGGGTTGGAAACACCCATCAAAGTCACCGCGTATGATAGATTGTTAACCTCCAACCTGAATCGGGAGACGCCCCGCGGAGCAAACAATGACAGAGCGAGAGGTACGAGATCAGGCGTGCTGCTGTCGATTTCAGTGTGCCTCATATCACAACAATTCAGGCAGCGGTTGCGGCGGGGGATGCGATCACGGTTGCTGCCCGGGCGGAGGGTGGCGTGGGAGTCGCGGCGGTGCGGGAGTATCATGAGAAATAGAATGGACACGTGTTAGACGGCTGTGGCAACTTCTCTATGGTCGGTTCTGCATACAAGTGAAAAATTAATGGCTCTCTCGGTAATTTGCGTTACATATAGCTCACCGATAAATAAAGTAGATAGAAAATGCTTCAATTATAGTGACGTTTCACTACTTCCTGATTACCATCCCTTCGACCAGCTATTAACCGCAGATGCACGCCGGATACCGGGTTAACAAATCTGCGTTTATTTGCGGTTCAGTATATTTTTCAACTGACAGGAAACTCTGCAAAACCGATATCGATCAGCTGAATAGGTGGCTAATCCGATATGGCTTGGGTAGGACTGCAACGCGAGATACCACAGAGCCATTTTTTCTTGCCAGAAAGTACATGATCACAACCCGGAAGACCAATCACCATGCCCGAGTGGTTACAATTTTGTTGCGATCACAGCAAGGTGGTCCCTGTACTGCGGAAGTTTGACCGTTTTCAGCACAGAAGCACCTTCTTGCAGTTTTTCAACTTCTTTTCCAAATATCGCACGCGTTTTAGCAATCGTATCGATGCTTCTCGCCTTGATCATGAAAATCAGGCAGCCTTCATCCTTCAAGAAACACCTCATATTTTTTAAAGCTATTTCTGCCTGATTACGTTGCGATATATCCTGATAGATGACATCTACCTTATCCACCAGGTATGAATACTTTTCAGGATGATTCGCATCCGCGAAGATTGGTATCATGTTCGGACGTGACTCACACGCCAGAATGAGATTTTTCATCACTCTTGGCGAGAATTCAAGCGCGTACACGAGCCCGTTTCGTGTGATGTCAGATACGTGGCTTGCGGTGCTTCCGGATGCCGCACCAAGATATAGCACCACCGATGATTCTGTGATCGGCGGCATGAAACCCTTCAGAATCAGCGCAGCAAGCTTGCTGTGGTGTGGATCCCACGTCCGAAACTCCCTATCCTTGCTAGCGCTGACACTCTGGTCCACGGTAGAAAGACGCTTTCCATCCTGGTATATGCCACAGCTAATCTTAGTAAAAGCCATAAATATTCCTCCAACCTCTTTTGACCTACTCTATTGCCTCTAATCCACCTAATGCAGCGTCTCTCTAACCGGATCTAACAATAAATTGATATATCTGGCAGCAGTCTTCTTCAAATCCATCGGGTGTAGATTTTCTTTCGCAAAATCGTCTGCAAGCTCGCTGTATGAGCTGTATTGCAGATCGCCGCCGAATTTTGGAGGTCGTTCGACCTCGATTTCAGGGAATCTCGGAAAGATGTGGTATCTGAATAGTTCGATCACAGGATTGTCATCGACCACCCCTTGCGGGCAGAACGAGCTATTGATCTTCTTTTCGACCGCTTTTGTGTCATCGTCCACTGAAATGTAATTATCGCTTGATGAAGACATTTTTTCACCATCCAGACCAAGCAGGATCGGTGTGTGTATGCATATTGGAGCGATATGTCCAAGCGACGGTAGTTCCTCACGTGCAAGCATGTGGATCTTGCGCTGGTCGATTCCACCAACTGCAATGTCGATCCCGAGTGCCATGATATCAACCGCCTGCATGAGCGGGTAGATCATCTGGGACACTGTCGGATGCTCGATACTTCTGGCAACCTCGCTCATGCTCCGTCTCGCCCGGTTCAGCGTGGTGCTCTGCGCCAGTTTGAGCACATTCACTGTGTACTCGTGGTCAGTCTGAAACTCAGATCCGAATACAAACGTCGCTTTGTCAAGCCCGAGCGCGATGAAACATCGTTTATTGTACTCGGCAAGTTCCCGCACTTCTTCAAGCGTCCCTTTCCCGTTCAAATATGCATGAAAGTCTGCAAGCAGCACTGTTATCTTAAATCCGGCATTTTGAAGATCTATAAGTTTGTTTACAGTCAGGACATGCCCGAGATGTATCTTCCCGCTTGGTTCGTAGCCTGTGTATGCAGTCGGCGTCTTATCTGATGCAAGCAGTTCGTTCAGACCATCGATAGTCACAATCTCCTGGGTGTTCCGTGTGATCAATTCATATCTGTCCATCGCTTCACCCATTGGTTGTGATGGTATTTTTAATGTTTCATGGCACCCGGCTAAAACTTAAAAGCGTCATTTCCAGAATGTTCGAGCCGCGAGGATGCACTGGAAATCAGGTAAGTGTGCTCGCGTTTCTTAAATCCGGTCTCGTTGTAGCCGCGTGCCCCGGTTTTGTCTCATCCCTCGTCCGGAACGAGTTCTGATCGGTCTCAAATGCCCCATCACCTACAACTAAATCATAGACATGTAGATGTTCCATGCACCGACTGATACGAAATTGACCGCAATAGCTCCTAAGAATAGTCCCATAACCCTTGTTATCACTAATGATCCGGTAATTCCTATTATTTTGTTGATCTTATTTGCAAATATAAATATAATATAAGATATGATAAAGGTTAGTAATATGGCTACCAACACCATTACTTTCAATTCTATCGTTTCGCCTTCCCTTATAATCAATATTACAGTTGCGATCGTACCCGGACCAGTCAACAAGGGTATGGCGATCGGAAAAATCGAAACGTCTTCTCTTCGGGTGGCGTCGCGTATCTCTTCTGCAGTCACGCTTTCACGTGAGACTCTTGCGTGCATCATATCCAGCGCAACTGTGATAAGTAATATACCTCCTGCAACTCTTAAACAATCCAGTGTCACGCCAAAGAATCTCAAAAGCAGCTCTCCGGATACGGCAAAGATGATTGCTAACAGACATGCTACTCCAACTGAGCGTTTTACTGTTGCATTTCTTTCACCCACCGTCATTCCGGAGGTCAGCGAGATAAAGGTGATCAACCCGGCAACCGGATTTACGATAACAAATATCGATGCGAATGCATAAATAAAGAAGGTTATCGCTTCCATAGTCCTATATCATGCAGTTGCGGTATATAATATGGGTTGCTTCATAGCCATCTGCTCTTCCTGACATAAATTGTCATTCCAACCCCATATCCGCATAACCAGAAGAGCCACGGGGTAACCAAATCGCCATTCGAGTCTTCTTGGCTCTTCTCTCACATATTCGGATGAGAGTCCCCGGAGGAAGACCCCCGTTCTCTGATCTCTTTCTGAATGGTTTTGGAATCACCGATCACCCGCTCATGTTTTCCCTTTATTATTACATCGTGTTCATCGTATATACTTCCCACTATCACCTCCAGGATGTCTTCCAAGCTAACTACGCCCATTGTTCTCCCCTCGCCGTCCACAACAATTGCGATGTGGCATTTACCCCTCTGAAATTCCTCAAGAAGGTCGTCCACCCTTTTTGTCTCTGTCACAAAATGGGGGGTTTTCATCAATTCCCTCAGCGAAACGTCGCCTTCGCCCACTTTTGCCAACAGATCCTTGGCATATAAGATGCCCACGATATTATCCTTTGTCCCTTCAAAGATTGGGATTCTTGAGTGTCCACTACTCTTTATCAATTTCACGGCTGAATCTATGGTTTGATCGACTCTCAGGCAAACTACCGCCCCCTTTGGCGACATCACATCCTCCACCACGATTTCGTCAAGTTTCAGAACACCTATCATCATCTCTTTCTCATCCTCTTCGATCGCGCCTTCTTCTCTCCCTATGTCAAGCATCGTTTCCACCTCCTCTTCTGACATTAATCTTTTCCGGTGGAGTTTTATGCCTAAAATCTTCACAAAAATACCTGTAATAATAGAAAACCCCTTTGTAATCGGTTGGAAAATGCAAACCAATATACCCATGGGCTTGGAAATTAGAAGGGAAATCTTTTCTGCCTGGTGAACGGCAATCGTCTTTGGTATGATTTCAGCAAACGTGAGGATTAAAATGGTCATCGCTACGATTGCAATGACCACGCCGTAGCTGCCAAAGAGCTCTATTGCGATAGACGTTGCTACCGCCGATGCAGCGATATTCACCACATTATTCAGGATAAGCACAGATGTGAGCACGGATTCAGGGTCGCGAACCAGCTTATCGACCTCCTCTGCTCCTTTCACACCGCGCTTCAACAAAATCCTCGCTTGTATCTTGCCTATTCCAATCAGAGCAGTTTCAGAGGCGGAGAAGATCCCGGACAGGAGTAATAGCACAGATAGAAGTAAAAGTTGTTCAATGAGAAACGCC
>CBDUQO010000153.1:0-5394 GCA_965369365.1 uncultured Methanosarcinales archaeon | reverse complement strand
ATATGAGGGGCCGCCTAATAAACTTTTGCTACTTTATTTTTCGGTAACGACTAAGAGTTGTTATCAAGTATGGGACTTTTTAATATTTTCTGATTACCGCGATTCTTTTCAACTGTGATTAACCGTAGATGCACGCGAGATTTACGCAGATTTGGTCAAGGATGCGGATATCAATAGGCGTCTTCGCGAGATTGCGGACGGCGTAAAGAATAAGCATTTGGATGCAGATTCGTATGCACGCATGTTGGTATTAGCAGAATTGAAATATCCCCCAGAGGTGGCGAAAGAAATGATAGGAGATGAATTACTGAAACGGTCAACGTTTTACAAGGAAACGCTTGAAGAAGGGCTCTTGAAAGGCGAAGAGAAAGGCGTAGCCATAGGTAGAGAAGAGGGTATTCTCTCTACACTTGCCGCGCGTTTCGGCTCGGTTTCGGACCAGTTATCCCGGCGAATACGTACCATCAGGGAAAGAAACGCCTCTCTGCTCGGTGATCTAATCAAACTCGCCGCGACCGTGAAGGATATTGGTGAATTTGAGAGGAAGCTGGATGAAATGAGATGAGAATCGATCTTAGCGGCGGGTGCGTGTTTGCCCCGGGTGATGGTTTGCCGGGGCAGGTTGTATAGCGCACACAAGAGGATGGCGAGGATTTCAAGCGGTGCAGGGGCTTTGTCTGCCGTATCGCTGCTTGTGAGCAGGAAATTTCGGAGCTGGACAGGGGCGGGAAATGGAGATCAGTGAACTTCGCACCGGGGATGCGGACGCGTGGGATTCTTATGTTTATGAGTCAGACACGTCCACGTTCTATCACTATATCGGGTGGGGGAATGTGGTTGCGGACTGCTTGATATTTAGATGCTCAAATGAAAATGAATCCGGGATTGTAGCATAACTATACGACAAAGAAAGACATGGATGGATTGCAACGAAGAAGACAACACAACAATTTATGTTTAAAAAAAGGATATGATACATCGATATGACAAAAACAATAGCAGCGATTTATGAGGATGGTATATTCAAACCTCTCCAAAAAGTAGCCCTTCCTGAGCACAAACGTATGCGTTTAGTAGTTCTACCGGAAGAGGATGGAGAATTGTTGGAATTGCAGAAGAAGGAACTGTCAAGCATAATCGGTATTGGGGAGAGTGGCATCAGCGATGTTTCACGCAGACATGACCAATACCTCTATAAGGGCTGATAAGGCGTGTCATACATATTCGTTGATACCGGTGCATGGTATGCACTTTTGGATACAAGCGATGCCAATATCATGCTGCGGTGAAGTTTAAGGACTCACTTACCCACCCATTGATGACCAGTAACTATGTTGTAGATGAGGTTATAACTCTTGTCAGAAACCGTCTGGGCTACAAGGCAGCTGTCGAGGTCGGACAAAAACTATGGGATGAATCCATTGCCAATCTTATTCGTGTAATGCCGCGTGATGAGCGAAAGGCATGGGAGATATTTGTGCAGTATCGCGATAAGAACTTTAGTTTTACTGACTGCACAAGTTTTGCTTTGATGGAACGAATGGGGATATCAGAGGTATTTGCATTCGATGGGCATTTCACGCAATATGGAAGTTTCATCGTATTACCGCTTGCGAGCAAGTGGTTCTGGAGCCGGACCGGGGTTGGAAATGGAGATCAGTGAACTTCGCACCGGGGATGCGGACGCGTGGGATTCTTATGTTCATGAGTCGGATACGTCCACGTTCTATCACCAGATCGGGTGGAGGAATGTCGTTCTGAAGACTTACGGGCACAAGCCGCGTTATCTGGTTGCGAGGGGGGATGATGGTGGGACCACCCGGGGTTCTGCCGATGTTTCTGATGGGGGCATGGGTGTTTGGCAGGAAGCTGGTCTTTGGCTCCGTTTGCGCCGTATGGTGGGGTGTGCGCTGATGCTGCGGGGGCTTGGGCGCGCGCTTGTGGGGGCGGGGACTAAAGGAACATGGTTGTTTGGGCTGGTGGAGGAAATGGGCGGGAACCATTTTGCGACCAGGTACTTTTTCCCTTTGCGATTCTAGAGGTGCTGATACTGGCAAATCGTCCTTCGCACCGCATAGCAGTCACATTTTTAGCCTCCTATGATGATTCGAATGCATGAAGTATGATGTCGCAATGAAATGCATCTCTCCCGAATTTTCGAGAGATCTCGCCACGCTGATCTTTGATCAAAAGTTAAATCTCGAACCGCTTCCGACAGCGCTTCCTTCTACCGAACATCGCGCTGATTTCCTTGCAAAGGTGACCGGTGACGAGGATTTCATCATCCATATCGAATTTCAAACCAGATACGACCCGGATATGTCTGTGCGGATGGTCTCGTATTACGGAAGGATTCTATATGAACATCGGCTGCCGGTCTATCCGATTGTTGTGTATATCAGTCCGGAGGACGCAGACAGGGAGATGGAAAACACGTACAGTTCATCGATAGGGGATAAACATGTGATGACCTTTGATTATGAGGTGGCAAAGATATGGGAACTCGAAACAGGGAAGATATTCGATAAGAAACTCTATGGACTCTATACGCTTACGCTATTGATGGATGATGCAGATATTGAGAGATGTCTTCGTGAGATTGCAAACGCCGTAAAGAATAAGCATATAAGCGCAGATTCGTATGCATGCATGATGGTGTTTGCAGAACTGAAATATCCGAAAGAGGTGGTACAGGCTATGTCACTGGGTGATTTAGATAAATTGGTGAAACAGTCAACGTTTTATAAGGACACCCTTGGAAAGGGTAGGGAAGAAGGCAGAGAAGAGGGTAGAGAAGAAGGTAGAGAAGAAGGTAGGGAAGAGAGTAGAGAAGAAGGCATTTTCTCTGTACTCACAGCGCGTTTCGGCTTGGTTTCGGCTCGCATATCCGGGCGAATACACAGCATCAGGGAAAGAAACGCCCACCTTCTAGATGATTTGCTTAAACTCGCTGCGACCGCGAAGGATATCGGTGAGTTTGAGAGAAAGCTGGATGAACTGGGATGAGAATCGATTTTCAGGACCGGGTGTGTGATCACTTCCGGATTGGTGGCTTGTGAGCTACGGGATTTGGCGCTGGTGGTTTGTAGTGCATGGTGCAGGAATTGTGATCGCATGTATTTCCTCATGACAAACGACGTGGAACGTTTCTTGATTCTGCTTAACAGGCTCTGATCCCGACACGGCAAGAGAGGTCTATGAAGTCGGGCTTCCCCGCCTGCTTGATGTCTACGCAAAGACCGACATACGATGCACATTCTATTTTACCGGACGAATGGTAGAGAACGGTGCCGGAGGCGGTGGAACTGGTGCTTGATCACGGGCACGAGATCGGATGCCATGGATATGATCACTCTCCGGATCGCGCACTTGCTTTGATGGATCTTGATGAGCAGATTCGGGAGTTAAAGCGGGCGAAGGACGTGATCGAGGGCACCACCGGTAGAAACTGTGAGGCGACTGTCACATAACCTAAATAAACCAGTAGTCATACGGTATATAACATGTCTGAAGTAATCAGCTTTACACCACCCCCTCACATAGCAAAAGAATTGGATGCGATTTCTGAATTGGGGTTGTACAGAGACAAAGATGATTTCATAACAGACGCAATCAATACACTGCTCTCAGCTCACAGGGAACTACGGATAGCGATAGCATGCAAACTATATGAAAACGAAGAGATTTCGCTTGACAGGGCTGCAGAGATCGTCGATACAAGTATCGAAGAGATGAAAAAGATCATTGCAGATCACGGGATCAAACTTGTGATTGAAACATCGATACCAAAGACAAAAGATCGCGCAAACGCCGTGTTACGTATGCTTCGGAGCAGTTAAATGCGTATCGTTGCCGATACTGACTTCTAAGCGCACTTTTTAAAATCGGGCGTACTGATCTTATTTATGAGGCGCTTGCTGCAGAAAGCAAAAACCCTTCAGCCACCCTATTCGACGATTCTGTGTACGTTTGCAATAGTAGAGTTTTTGCGACGTTGGCAGGATCAGTTGGTGGTCTACCAGGCCCCCGTTTTCTGGGCGGCGTTCGTTCTTTTATTCGTTTATCGACAAGATCCACAAGATCCACAAGATCCCGTATGTTATTTAGCTAATTGACCACCTCGTAGATCTGCGCCTGATCGTATTGTACCCAGTCAGTTTTCACCGGCTCTTTGCTCTTGTATTCGAATGCTCCATCCCTGGCACTCTTAACGATTTTTTTAAGTTCTTCTCCGCGCTGTTTGGGGGGCATAAGATGGAATCGACCAACAATTATGTGTAAATAGTGATACATATACTCGTATAATATATAACTTATGCGTTGTTTCCACGATGATCGTATGTAGAAATACGATTGTGTCAAGCGCATTGGTCAGAGTATTCTATAGTGGCACGTGGTTGAATTTGCATAGGGGGTTGCGGAGTGATGGGGGAGTTGGTCGAATCATAATGTCCCAAAGCCAGAGACTGGCGCAACTCTTATAACCCCTACCACAAAACGGGGATTCGGGTGACATGATGAACTGCGCTCACAAAAGCTGCGGCAGCGATGACAAGGTCTGGCTTCCATTCGCGGTTGCTGGTGCAAACAAAGGGTTGAAGTTGCATCCTTACTGCGTTCGCTGTGGAAGTGTCATGAACATTTCGTCCGACAGAGCACGAAGCATCGGCTACTACGTAAACGTGCTGGCGCGGATGGGGCATCGTAAGGGCGGCATCACCAAGGTTCAGATGCGGCTCATCGTGAAGGCGCTGGAGGGCTGCGATGGTTTTGAGGACTCCTATTTGATGACAGGGTATGCGCAGAGAAATATATTTATAGACGTGGTCAAGAAATACTGCAATTTTTCCGAACATCTGGTATCGTCGGTGTTAATCTGAATTGACTCTGTAAATCTCGCAGGGGATGATAAGAGGACCCAAAATGAGCCGAGGCTTGCATTGGTGTGGTCTTCTCTCTGTGGTGCTCTCTGCAATGATGTGTGCAAGGGGTAAAAAGCCCATGTATTGTTGGGTCGTATCCGCTTCAAATTATACTTCACACCGCCACAACTTGCGCTTTTTCAAACCTCTGAAACCGTAATGTGAGCAAAGAGTTAAGTTCTTCTTTGTAGGTGGTGCCCGTCTGGTTCAGACAGTTGGTGATGGCGTTTTTGAAATTCCCAAACCCGGACTAATATTTCGAGTACAAGCACTGTTTCTTAACGAATTTCCATAATCGTTCAATAAGATTTAAATTGGGTGAATACGGGGGAATGTAAAGTAATTCAATATTAAGGGATTCTGCTAACTTCCAAACAAGTTTACACTTCTGATATCTGGCATTGTCCAAAACAAGGGTGATTGGGACTCTAATATCAAGGCGCGAAATGCACCACAATAAATCACAAAAGCT
>CBDUQO010000152.1:0-5451 GCA_965369365.1 uncultured Methanosarcinales archaeon | reverse complement strand
CGACGCGTTCGTTCATCAAAATCGTTGGAATATCCAATATCTCATCCTTGTCTCTTGATTGCAGCCTTTCGATGACCTGTCCTTCGATGACCTGCCCGCCGTGTATGGCACTGGTGGTAGTGGTTTGTTGAGTCATGGTTCTTTGCGATTTTCTTTCTTCGGCAAAGGCGTTTAAACATCGTTGGCTGCTTTATGAACCCGGATGATTGAATAATCTTTGGTTCAGGTTGTACCGGAGTCGTGTTCGTATTTGCATGCATTCGTGAGTTTATGCGGGCGGCTTTGCTGCGCTTGCCACTATCACATCTCCAGCACGTACCGGACGATCACATCAGCGCATGCAGTGGCGTCCGTAAGATCGCTCCGCACCATGATCTCCGGGTGCAGCGGCGCCTCGTACTTGACGTCCACTCCAGGCACCGTTCCGCCACCGCCCGCTGATGCATAGATGCCGGTTGGCGCGTATTCGGCGTGCCTGATGCGCTCTCGCTCCACGCACACATCAAGAGGGCACTTAACATATACCTCGACAAACCGTGGAATCAAACTCCGTGCAAGATCCCTGTATTTTCGCTGGTTTGCGGTCGCATCGATGATCACAGAGACTCCGCTGTCAACGAGAAGGTGTGCCATGTATGCGAGTGATGCATACACGATGGTTCGCTCTTCGTCGGTGTAATTCGGATGCGGAGTGATGATTTTTCGTATCTTATCAAGCTGGAGGTGTTTTACGTTGCATCCCTGCAAGTTGCAGAGTGATTCGTGCACGTTCTCTGCAATCGTGGTCTTTCCACATCCGGGAAGCCCTGTGATCCAGATCGCGTATGCATCTTTCGCTTGCGTTGCCTGCGTTACCTGTGCCTGTATTAACGGTGTGCCACTGCCCATTTGAGAAACGCTCCCGAAGGAAATTCGTGTATGGTGGTTGCGATGATCATGCCGTCCCCGTGCTCTTTTACAACCATAATCGGCAATCCGTCGCCAGTTAGTATAATGTCGCCATCGGTCTCTATAAAATACCCATCGCACTCGGCACGATCGCCATCAAAGACGCAGGTGCAACCATGCTCCTGTACCACCTCTATATCGACCGCACCGTACTGTTCTTTGTATTTCAGCGTGAATGGAAGCCACTGATACGTATACTCTGGAACCAGCGCCCCGTACACAACAAGCATACCACCCTTTTCGACAAAACGGTCAAAAAATCCTTTGTTTGTCTCGATTCCACTGGTTATTTTCGTATACTGCCGGTTTGCAAATCCAGTCGGGACGATTAGAACTCTGGACGCGGGAAGAAAACGCATGCCAAGTGCGCTGGATGTCACACGCTGGTATGAAAGCCCATGCTCAACAAATAGCTTTTCAAAAAGTAGATCACCGTCCCAGACCAGTGTAACATCGAGCATCATAGCTGTTACCGGGTAACCGAAGGAATTGCATGAGAATATGCACAAAAATCTCGAGTAATTCCTCCGATCTCTCGGTTTCCTCCTCTATTTTCATGCACACCCCACCCTCCATCTGACAGCAGGGATTGGTGCGCACATTCCCTCGGATGCAGCGCACCTGCCAGCCGCCACTGCGTGATCAGTCGTCCATTCGTTTTTCGATCCGCGGTCACCATCGTGACGCAATTGTTTCTTAATAGTATTTAAATTCGTTGGGTGCAACGTTTTGGTATTTGGTCCGGGATCAGGCAACTGCGCGAAGCTTGCTCTTGAAACGTGCGTACGATTGGACCAGTGATTCAATGCCAGGAAGTGTGCGTCCCGACAAGAAATCGATACATGCGCCACCGCCTGTGCTGATATGTGAGATATTTGATTCAATGCCAAGAGCATGAGCCTCGGAAGCGATGTGACCGCCCCCAACGATCGAAAACTTCGATTTTGTCGCCGCTGTGACGAGTTCTTTTGTTCCAAGCTCAAAACCTTCGTTTTCAAACAGCCCTGCCGGTCCGTTCATGATCACGGTCTGCGAATTCCGGATCTTCTCTGAAAACATGATGATTGTCTCAAGTCCGATATCGTTGATCGATAGCTCGGTAGGCAGTTCGGATACCAACATCTCCACACGCTTGTTCGGATCTGCCGGGTCCGCACATGCAACATCAACAGGCAGCTCGATCTTGTCTCCATATTTTGCGAGCAGTTTGCGCGCTCGTTTAGTCTCGGCGGCGCAGCCTATTGAATTCATGAAATCGCTGTTCTTCTTACCGAGATCAACGCCGCTTGCTTCCAGAAACACGTTTGCAACAAGCCCTGTGACTATGATCGATTCGACCTCGCTGCGCGCCGCAACGTTTTCGATAACATCGATCGAGTCATTAGCTTTGATGCCACCAAGTACAAATATTGTTCCCTCCTTTGAAAAACCTCTCCCCAGTGATTCAATCTCTTTTTCCATCAGCCTTCCGGCGACTGACGGCAAAACAGTGGTAAATCCAACGACAGATAGCTGCGAGCGGTGTGAGACCGCGAACGCATCATTTACAAACATATCTACGTGCGGGACGAGCCGTTTCACCATGATGGTAGTCGCGTGTTCCTCAGGCGACCGGGACAACCCTTCTTCCGAATAAAACCGGGTATTCTCAAGCAGGATGATATCACCATTATCCATTGAGTCGATCGCATTTATGGCGTGCGATCCGAATATATCATCCACATAAGTGACCGTCCGCCCACACAGACGCTGCAACCGCTGTGCATGTATCTGCATCGGGGTGAAATCCCTTTTACCGGGTCTACTCTGGTGCGCGAGCAGCACAACTCTGGAGTCGGTTAAATCTCGCAGTGTTGGCAAATGGCTCTTGAATCGAGCATCATCAAGGATTGATCCGTCCGGAGACATCGGAGAATTCAGATCAACTCTGACAAGCACGGTCTTCCCACTCGTAGACACATCATCAAGAGTTAGGTAACTCATCGGCTTTTGTGCCATGCATATACCCTCTGCGCCGATTCGTATTTAACGTTACCAATCCTTCATGACCCGCAGGATTTTGCACGCACACGAGCGCCATCGTTTTCACGTACATACTCGAGTAACCCGTAGTGAATCGCAAGATCACACAGATTTCCACAAGATTTCTGTGTTAATCTTGTGCAATCTTGTGGTTTTATATGCGGATATCCACGCAATACTTGAGTAAGTATGTTTTCACATACCTTTGAGTATAATTACGTTTCCCCTGCCCTTCTTCACCTTCTTAACCATCCCCCGATCCTCAAGATCAGTTATCATCAGGCTTACCTTTGCTTCCGAATATTTAAGCCGCGCTCGCAGTTCCTTCTGAGTAATTCGTCCACCGTCATCCCGGATAACCCGAAGCACTTCCTTAAGATCAGACGGGAGGTCTGGTTCCCTGGATTCCTCTGATAACTCTAATATCTCTGATGCCCCGGATTTCGCGGGTCTCTTGGATTCCGGTTTCCCGGGTTCGGGCGCAGGTTCATGTTTTATCGCAGATTCTATCTCCGGTCCCATCTCTGGTTCCGGTGGCTCGTATCGCGTAGCACCTCCCGGGACATGAGCACCCGTCGCATCGCTTTCACGCACCTTCCGCCCACGCCACAAGAATGCGGCATATCCGGCGATCAGAATGAAGAAAAGGGCAATTGCAACTGGAAATACCATGGAATTCTCTTCACCGACTATCCCGTTTGGCTCTTCGTAGTCATACAGATCCTCACTGAAGTTGATGTCCTCGCACAGGAACGCATCCTCAATCGGCGGGAACATCAGGAGATCAAGCACAAAATCACCGCCTCCGATGATTGTGATGTTCTCTTCGGCGTAATATTCGAGCACATTACTATGATAGTACTCAGCCCGGATCGTGTACGTCCCTTCAGGTAGATCAAAGGAGTAACTCCCAAAAGACGCCACCATAAACTGCGGCGGCATCGAATCCACCCCAACGATTGTGTTTTCGAGCGCCTCAAACGTTGACCATTCATACGTGGTTCCGTGCACCACGGCGCATGATGCCGGTGATGCACAGATTGCGAAGACCACGATGAATATCAGATATCCCCGGACTCTTCGAAACATCAGAACGTGGCAAGTTTACCTTCTGCAACCAGTCGGGTAATATCCGTGATGTTTTCGAGTGACCTGTCGATGATTGCCTTGACCTCTGAGTTTATTGCCTCGGCATTCGCCCCGTCCGCTGAAACGATTTGCGCATCCGCAATAAGCGGCTGGTCGATCGGCTTTCCGATCTCCGATAGAATGCGGACGTAGATTTCCTCAACACCATCCACAGTCTCAGCCACCTCGGATGCGATCTTGCTGGAGAGCAGGTTGTATATCTTACCAACATGGTTGATCGGGTTCTTACCGCTTGTTGCCTCCATGCTCATCGGTCGGTTCGGCGTGATAAGACCGTTGCACCGGTTGCCACGTCCGACCGAACCATCGTCACCCATCTCGGCAGAGGTGCCTGTCACGGTCAGGAAGACCGATCCATTATCGATGTTGTCTGCAGTGTTGATCAGCACACCGACCTCGCGATCTGTGTATTTGCAGGACATATCCGCGATGTGATCGCGCAATTCCTCGGTTACGCTGATATAATGGTCAAGATCATCGAGATGGCGTCCAACCATAGCACATGCGATGACTAGTGTGATTTTGTCCCCTTCACGTAGTCCCATGACCTTGGTATCCTCTCCAATCGCAGGAATCTTCTTCCGAAGATCCATCAGTTCCCGCTCGCTCTGGTACACGATCTGCTCGGTCTCTGAAAACGGCGCAAACCCGACACCAAATGACGTGTCGTTTGCACCCGGCATCCCCCTGTGGAAGACGTCCCTTAAGTCGGACGACCCTTCGCCGAGCTTACAATCAAGGATGATATCGCGATTTACATCCAGATTCAGGATCGTTCCTTCGAGATATTCACGTGCGGCACTTATCGCAGTGGTATCTGTTGGGATATGCATACCATCAAACTCCTTTGTGGCTCTGCCAACCAGTAATATGTAGATCGGCGAGACTACCTCCCCTCCGCCGAACTTTGGGTACGATCTGCCTGCAACAATCTGCGTTTCATCGGTATTGTGGTGCAGAACAGCCCCGCAGCGGTTGATGTATTCGGTGCAGAGCGCCCTGCTGACCGCTTCTGCAAGCCCGTCTGCGATGCTGTCGGGGTGTCCGATGCCTTTCCGCTCCACAAGTTCGATCTCCTGTTTCTCAAGCGGCGTCTGCCTGAGCGGTTCCACTTTGATGTTTCGTGCCATAGGTATAACCTCAATAAACCTTTGTGATAATGTATTATCGCGCTTTTAGCTTTTAACCCAATCGGCGAGAAGTCCCCTTCCGACAGGGAGGGGATGAATCGCCACCGCACTGGAATAATTATATAGTTACACAAAAAACACCATAATGATGGAATACAAACTCGATAGGGGGGCGCATTCGGTTTATGCTCTCCAGTATCAT
>CBDUQO010000151.1:0-5453 GCA_965369365.1 uncultured Methanosarcinales archaeon | reverse complement strand
GGGCAACCTCTTTATAAGCGTTGGTCACTGCAACTCAAGATACCAGAGAGCCAGTACATCATGGGCTTAGGTGAGGTGGAAAAAACCACACGACTAACAACACACGATCTTGTGGAAATCCGTGTAAGCTCGTGGTTAGCTGGTAAGTGTATAGATCGTGCCCCCTTCTCATTCTGCCACGCGAGATATCCGATTGAGTCTCACATCGACTCAGGCGCATCGATCCCGAGCACGTCCAGCACGCTTGCAAGCACGATTCGTGCGCACTCGACAAGCCCGATGCGTGCCGCACGAAGATCGTCCGGAGCACTTAAGACCGGGGACAGCCGGTAGAATTGGTTAAACGATTCCGCAAGCTCGCGTGCGTAGATCGCCACGATGTGTGGCTTTAGATTCGATGCAGCAGCATTGGTAACGTGCGAGAATCTGGCAAGCTCTTTCACAAGTGAGATCTCCGCATCGCCGGTCAGAACAGTCGGGTCGATCGAGTTGGATGTGCCGGAGGTCTTCCGGAGGATGCTGCACGCCCTTGCATGCGAGTACTGGATGAACGGTGCGCCGAGTTTATCGAAATCAAGAGCGCTCTCCCAGTCGAAGGTTGTCGCCTTCTCCGGCGATATCTTAACGATGTCGTACCTGACCGCGCCTATGCCGACTGGCAATGAGACGCGCTTTCTGAAGTCTTCATCGGTCTCGGGTCTGCGCTTTGTCACCTCTGCAAGCGCCTGCGTCTCGACCTGATCCAGCAGATCGTCCGCAGAGACGAATTTGCCAGCCCGGGTACTCATCGAACCTTCAGGAAGGGATACAAACTCGAAAATAACGATCTCAGGTTCTTTTATCCCGCATACTCTCAGGACATAGCAGAGCTGGCTTGATATGAGCTTGTGGTCTGCGCCAAGGACGTCGATCATGCGATCGCACTGCTCTGCTTTCCACCGGTGATATGCAAGGTCCCGCGTAACATACAGCGACGTGTGATTGCTCCGCCGGATCACAAGATCCTTGTCAAATTCCGGCATCGGAACCGTGAGCGCGCCGTCGATGGTCTCTGCAAGCCCGCTTTCCTCGAGTTCCTGCAGAAAGTCAGCCACATCGCCGCCTTTCACAAACCTTGACTCATACACGAACCGGTCATGATGGATGTTCATGCGCTTGAGCGTGGACGTAATTCCGGTAATAGCAAGATCCGTGGCACGATCAAACCGCTCGACTATTTCTTCGTCGCCAAGCTCGATCTTCTGCATCATCTCGTCGATCTGCAGGGAAAGATCAGGATCATCCCCGAGTTCCCGATTTGCCTGGATGTACACATCTGCGATTGCATGATCTGTCTTTTTCTGGCGGTTAAATTCAAAACGATCCAGCGCCCATGCGACGATCGCAATCTGCCTGCCCATATCATTGGCATAGTACTGAACCTCCACCTCGTACCCCACCTTCTTCAAAATCCTTGCAAGAGTATCGCCGATGATCGAATTTCTTATGTGTCCAACGTGCAACGGACCGTTTGGGTTTGCGGAGGTGTGTTCGATGATCACTTTTCCTTTCCCGTGACCTGCACCGTACAAGTTCTGTTTTTCAAAAATTTCGTATATCGTGTCGTTTAAGAATTTTTTACTGACAAAGAAGTTGATGTATGCGCCAGCAACCTCCACTCTGTCGATCAACGAGTTTTCAGGGATCGTTATTGCGTCGGCAATTGTGCCTGCGATGATCATCGGACTCTGCTTGTATTCCGATGCCAGCCTGAAGGATAATGACGATGCAAGATCTGAATGCGCGGATTCTTCGATATATAGGTCGTCTATTGAATAACCAGCCGTATCAAGTGCGGATTTTAGCGTGGATTCGACATCGTGTTTGAATTTAAGAAACATGGTTTTACTCGTGTTTGTTTACGCCATTTCGGTATTGTGGCGTGGAATGGAATGGATTGTATACTCCTCCTAATCCTGCTTAAATATATCGCTGAATCGGATACTGTGCAGGGCATGTGTTGTTAACCCTAAGATTATGCGGATTTCCACGAGAACGTATGTTGGGGCGGGATATGAAATGCAAAAATATGTGTTCGGTTAAGACTCAACCAAATACCACGAACAGGGGCATTCTGATCGTGCATTACTCACAAAATCCATCTTAAAAGTGTATGCTCGAGTAACTTGTGGCTTTTTTCGCCTCGGCTATATATGCACAATGCCGGCATCCGCTCGACAAAACAGACATTCAGAGTAAACCGGACGCTCCCATACCAGCAAGCGTGATGACTGTGACAATCACTCCCGAAAGCAGAACGCCTCCGAAGATCGCTGCAAGCGCATGTCCGAACCGTATCCCAAATACGAATGCTGCCGCGCATCCGGTCCATGCGCCGGTGACCGGCAGCGGGATTGCCACGAACAGCAGGAGTGTGATGGTGCCATATCGCTCAAATCTTGCATTGTGCCGGTGGTACGTGCGCGTGAATAACCAGTTGAAGAAGACATCCCAGCGCGTCCATCTCCGCAGGTAATCCGACACCACCCCGAGAAACAGCAGAAGCGGTATAACCGGCAGCATGTTCCCGATCACTGCGAGCATGTATGCTTTCAGCGGATCCATGCCGTACACGCCGATGGCAACCGGGATCGCACCCCTGAGTTCTGCAATCGGCATTGCTGCAATAAACACGGTTGCAACCGAATGTGGCACCGATTCGAAGAGTGTAACAAGAAAATCAATCATGCATTGGTGTTATGGCACCTGTCCTTGCATAACTTTTTGGCTCTCCACGACTTTGTGGCAATATTGCTCAACCAACAGCGCCATCACTTTGTGACTTCCTCCCCGCTACAAGTAGCGGGGTCTTCTGCCGCGTACCTATAAATCCTGATAAGTCCCGCCTCTTCTGCGTTCTTCTCTCGATATTATATCATTAATGGCTCTTCCCAGTTTTGTATGGATAACATGGGCACCCGTTCTGCTAAATGAGGCATCGGTGCGGAAGAACTATCCGGGATACAATACGGGGAATAAAATCACATGGGAGTCTGAAGGATCACAGAGATATGTAACCGGTTTCGAGACTTGATTTGTGAGTAATTATCGATAAGAAAACTCGGTGTTCCACTGTGACCTCTGTGATTAATTATCTACAAAAAATAATAAAGAAATTTACCACCATGACTCACTTCGGTTGGGACACCTTGATTTCCAGCGATCCATACGAAATAGCGAAGAGCCGATCTTATTTTTTGCAAAACCCCATATTTATCTACGAGTTCACAAAGAAACGCTTCATAACTATCCATTTCTCTGAAATTCCACCGCATCAAATTTTTTGAATTTGTATTACCCTGTATGTATATAGTAGTCCTACTCTGTCAGATTAACCACCCATTCAGGCGCTTGATGTTGGTTTTGTTTCCCAAACGGTTTAAGATCATGCCACCGCCAGCTGTTGATTTGTCTGTGATGTGACAAAGTAGGAGTAGTGGCAAAGAGTCATCAGATGATGGATGGATAGAGAATTATAAATACCATGTCATGTTTTGTGGAAGGGGCTTCTGGTTCTGATTCTGTGGATGGGGTCGAGCCAGCCGAAAGTTTTAAATATGAACCAGCAGTTGTAATGTATGTCTATTTAGCATAGTGTGCGTGACACGGAATTTTTTGTGTCCCTATCAAAGACGTTACAAGTGGTACATGCCATGGAACGGAGATGCAAATTCGACATTATCATCGCCATCCTTGATGCGGTTAAGTGTGGTGCCACCAAAACAAAGATCGTGTATGCCGCAAATCTGAACTTCAAACTCGCAGACAAATATCTGAGTTTCTTACAGGAACATGGACTGGTGGAACAACATGATGGTTGTTATAAAATAACCAGAGAAGGGCAGGTGTATCTTAAGAAAGCCAGGGAATTGCGAATCTGGGTTAACGGTTTGGCATTGTCAATAGTTGCAATGACTGATTCGTGATCCTGATTTTTTCTTTTGATGTATCAAACTCGATGAAATTGAACTCATATAAAAAATTGAGGACGTTCATTCCCGTATCTTTTGTAAGTTCCGTCTGCTCAATAGCATCTCCAACCACAACCCAATCTTTGCTCTTCAGGTATGCCAATACACGTTCCAATATCGGGCACCACTCTGCCATAACACTTGTATTGGTCACGTTCATACAAAAAGGTACGGGGAGCAGTGTTACTGAACATAGTTTAGTAACATAGTTCAGTAATATTGTTTCGTGGCTCCTTAAATACTTCTGAAACGATGTGCATTCACGCCAGAACAAAGGTCAAGTGACCTGTGTTGTGGCGCGGATGTGTAAAGTAGATACGCGCCACGGAGCCCCGCAGCGCGTATGATATGTGCGCTGCCTTCACTTATATGCTTTTCCGTGCGACTCCGAGCGATTCGTAGGATCGCATGTCTGGATGATCTACCGGATCTCTTTCGGGTTTCATGGCACATCAACAAACAACAATAGGAGGATACAAGACTATGAACAAGAACGTAATGCTGGCCATAGTGGCACTTGTGACAGTAGGCATCATACTGGCTAGTGGAGTTGGAGCACAACTGATAAACGGTCCACCGGCACCCGTACCCGTACCACCAAAAGTACCGGACAAAGCACCGGCAGCATCAGATGAGGTATGCGGAGCATTGGCTGATGATGTCATAGCAGAGATGGAAGCACTGGGCGGAGAACCGATGGCGAAAGAAGAGGTCATCAAGGTGCTGAGAGATGCGGAATCGACGGGTGTAGATATAGCAGGGGCTGAAATCCCAGATACTGGAATGTCCACGTCAGAATGGGGTGCACCCTACTACCCAATAGACCCCTATGACACCCATATGCATGTTTTCTTAATCCCGGTAAGTCCAATATCTGACATACAGGCAGGACTCCTGTGGGATGAGAGCGACAACGACTTGGACCTAACTGTGTGTGCGTGCTGCGATTGTGATGCGAGTACGGACATCGGCACACTGACCGAGGAAGCCTGTGTGGAACCTATGTACTGTGGCCCCTTTGTCTGGGTTTATGTCTGGGTGGACCATTATGGTGCCAGCTGTTGCGACGTGTGCCCGACTTGTCAGTACTACATGCTAGCTGTCGACGATACCGCATGTTGTTTTATCGACTGCAACTGCTAGCCGAGTCGAAGTAAAGGTATGGTACAACCACCATACCTTTAATTTTTTTAGTAGGCGATAAAAATGAGGAAAATTATACTGATGGTTGTGGCAGCAATGTTGCTGTCAGCTACATCAATGACAGCGGTTGGAACATCCGATAAAGCAGATGAACGAGGAGTACTCATCGGATTTGAAGAGAGATTTGACAGGATCGGTCGAGAACGGCTGGTCGAAGAGATTGGTGGCGAAGTTTCGCATTCATACACCCTTATTAATGCAATAGCAGCGCACATCCCACCGGAAGCTATGGATGGGCTC
>CBDUQO010000150.1:0-5474 GCA_965369365.1 uncultured Methanosarcinales archaeon | reverse complement strand
GTAGAATGAACGCTCTTTGGTTGAAGAGCCAGAATACAAGCCATAAACAGATATGTCAGCTTACAGGGATATCTTCGAGCCGATCGTCGTACCCTTCCGTCCATGACAACGCAGCCACCTACGCTCTAAGCGCATGCATCACAGCGAATATCCTCGCTTCCGTTGGTGACCCTTACATGGTCTGTGCCGAGGAATTCTGGCAGGTCGCGGTGCACAAAATCGTGAATCGGTGGCTTCTTGATCTCTTCGAGGTTGCCGGGGCAGAAATCGCAGACAGAGTAGCCGTCGTCCCATTCTGCGAGTGTCCATCTTGCATCGGGTTTGAGCAATCCGCCTCTTTGCACTGTGGTCTCACTTCCTGTGCTGCAGTTTTGTAGTGGTTAGTGTATCATCTCAAAAAGTTATCCAAAAAGAACGTCTTATATTCAATAACTTCAATATTTCTCCATTTACAGAACCGGCAGAACTGTTCATCGCTTGAAAGGATCATCGCACCAGTTTCTTCACAGGCTTTCAATAGAGAGATATCAGCCAGCCCAAATTTGATACCAGCATCCTGGATTATTTTCTTTTTATCGATCCGGATCTCCCCTATATTGCTCAAGACCATTCCATAGCTATGAAAGAACTCCTCGACCCCTTCTTCCTTCAGTTTAAACTCGCTTCTCACTCTGTACAACAGTTCACTCAGAACATACGGTGTTATGCAAAACTGCTGGTTAGATGCGAACAACCTGTCCAAGAAATTGAACTCTTCAATAGGGGAATTACAGAGGCAAATATTGTCAAGTTTATCGCGCCGAAACGCACCTGTCGCATGAATGAGAAGCGGACCGGTATCGATTACAATACGATCAGCACTCAAAAATACATCGTACAGAGTCTTTGAAACACGAATCAAAGTATTTCACTCTTGTTCTATCTTTTCTTGATCGAGAATCGAACCATCTTCGAGATCGACCTTCACTTTATATGTACTCTGCGTTCTTGCACCGAGTCCGGGATAAAAAAGACAGGAAACCTCCCAGTAATTCTCACCCTCGTTCTTCTTGATATCGATAAGTTGGAAACCAACTACAGAATAAACTCCGTGAATTTCTTCGAAAAGCTCTCTAACGGCTAACGCTGCTGCTTTTCCATCAATCATATTCTTCCTCAAATTAGGTCTATGAATGTGCTCTTCTTAAATCTATCGTAACTATACTCATCACCGGCATAAACTGCGACTTTTGTAATTGCCAATTTGACCATGAATACACAAGACCGGGGCACATGCAACATGATAGCCAATCAAGAGGTTTATTCGATCTTTGCGCCCTCGCATCTTTGCGTTTTTATTCTCCAATTTAACGAGAAAGGCGCAAGGACGCGAAGGGTGCTATCTATATCGTCACGTCTTTCGCGTGTGTCAACACATCACTGACACATTTGCAAAAAAGCTCAGTTTGTGGCGGTGCGAAGTATATATGCACTATAATATCCAGCCACTCTACACACCATTTTCATTTACGAAAAAGTATATCGCCAGCCCCACCCGAAGGGCAGTTTTTACTCGATTTTTGTGAAAAAATCGTTTTTCATCAATCCAATCGTTCACATGTTTGATTATAATGCATACTATGCTAAACTATCGTAGATTAGGACACTACTGATTTCTCACGCCGCTACCCTTGCCCCTGCCAGCACTGCCGCCGCTACCGACACTGGCAGCCCCCACGCCCAACCCCACTATTCATATGTCCAGTTTACCGTCCCTATACTGAGCGACGGCGTCGCTAACTGTGCCGACTGCGCCAATCACGCTCCGGATGCCCGCAGCATCGAGCACCGGGACCGCGTTTGGTCCGACATGCCCTGTGACAACGACACCAACACCTTTCTCGGCGACAGTCTGCGCCGCCTGGACCCCTGCTCCGCCAGAAGCATCTGCGCTCTGGTTGGATACTGCCTCATATTCCATCGTTTCCGGGTCAATGATTATGAAATACGGGCACCGCCCGAATCTCGGATCCACGGGCGAATCCAGCCCGGGACCGGTTGAAGTTACGCATATCTTCATAATATTATTTCACCTCTACCATTTCTTTCACTCGATCAACAATCGCCTCAAAAGCGTCTGCAGCCTCTGATTTATGCTCAAGCACGAACGGAACTCCACTATCACCGGATTCAACGATCTTTGTCTCGATAGGTATCCTGCCAAGGAACGGCACGTCCATATCAGTAGCAGAATGCTCGCCGCCACCGATCTTGAACAGGTCAATCACTTCGCCGCAGTTCGGACACTTAAATCCACTCATATTCTCTATGATCCCAATTACGGGCATACCAATCGCTCTTGCAAAGCTCACAGACTTCCTTGAATCCAGCAAAGCCACATCCTGTGGTGTGGTGACGATAATCGCCCCGTCGATATCAGGAATCAACTGTGCAACGCTCAAAGGCTCATCGCCGGTTCCCGGAGGGAGATCGACGATCAGATAATCCAGATCGCCCCAGAACACGTCCGAAAGGAACTGTTTGATCGCACCCATCTTGAGCGGTCCTCTCCATACGACAGGAGTGTCCTTGCTCTCAAGCAGGAATGCAAGTGACATAACCTTAAGTCGCGGGGGCACCAGGACGGGTGATATACCATCTTCAGCGATATCCGGACGTAAATCATCTATTCCAAGCATTTTAGGGACGTTTGGTCCGTGTATATCAGCATCCATAACTCCCACCTCATACCCCTTCGTTGCAAGGGTGAGTGCAAGATTAATGGCAACGGTGGTCTTGCCAACGCCACCCTTCCCACTCATAACCAGTATTTTGTGCTTCACCTTCGCCATTCGCTCTTTCAGGCGGTTATCCTGTTCCAGATCCGGTCCCATATTGTTTCCTTCGTTCATTGTTCTCACCTATGTTATCCTAACATCAGTCTAACGCTCACACCCACCTCTGCAGCCTCTGGCACAGCCGCGATCATTGTATACACTGTGTAGATCTGTGCTTCCACATTTTGGACAGTTTTGCGGTCTTCGTATGCCATGCGTTCCCTTATATCTGTGTTGGCAGTCGCAGCACTTGAACTTTCTTACTGATGTCGTTGCCCCATCATTACCGTCCTATAGCCCCCTGTGTATCTATAACGGTCTGCCACAGACCAGAGAGCACATCACTCCTGCGTCTCGCTTCGGTAAGCTGTGAAATGTCGGATGCAAGACAGCCATCAGGATTGATGTCATACGTGGTCTGTTCAGATGTGATCCTTAAGTCACGCACGCTCCTGCCCTCACGGATAAAACCACTTCCTCAGGCACCACTTACCAAATGTCAACGTATTCTCACGAATCAGCGACATGAAGTTTCCTCGCGAGTTTGCCGATGAATGTCGCGTCCAGCACCCCCATATCCAGCCGCGTGTATCAATAGATCACTCAAAGAACCCCCATCGATTCCAGGCGTCTCTACGAGTTCGTGACCTTTACGTGAGGGAATTAAGAACCAGGACGGTGACCGAGATTCCCGATTACATGACTGTCATTCCGGTGCCAAACGGCATTAAAAGGGGTGGACGCCGATGCAGGAGTTTGGGCATACTGATGCGCAATCATTACTCTCTTATATGTTGATGTGACAGATACAAGGGATGGAACTAATAAAACGATTATCCGGATGCGCCGTACTTCTGGTGCTTGCACTCGTACTTGTCCAGCCGGCTGCGGGTTTTGGGCAGTATGCTGCATCCGATGGTGTAACCATACCGCAATATCTGATCGAACTAAGCTACGAAACCAGTGGGAACTCAACGATGTGGGTCGCATGTGAGACCATCGTATTCAGGAACACCGGAACTGCAAACCAATCAGAAGACGTGTGCGTCGCCGTGCCGGAGAATGCAGAGATCATGCAGGTTATGAAGATGGGGCACATGACCGATGCCGCGTCGGCAGAGGTTGCGTACGAGCGAGAAAGGGAGCTTCTGTGCTGGAATATGACGCTTAATGCAGGCGGCATGGCGATGTATTCTGTGCGATACGTCGTGCCACTTGGCAGCATGGGAACGTCTGACGTACATGATGAATTTGTGAAGAAACTAATCGGTCCTGCAATTGCGAACTATCCGATCAACACACTCATACTGAAAGCCAATATCAATACCGGCGGGGATACTGACGCAGGCGATGCCGACATCAAATTCACAGACGGATCAGGAAACGTGGTTGAACCGGATTCTGCAAACCCGGAGGCTGATGGCGGCGTCCATTATACGTGGGCAGGTCCGGTGGCGTTTGAAGAGTTGCATGTCGTAGTTCCGCAGCCATCGCAGTCACAGCCATCGAACCGATGGATCACGTATGCAGTCATCGCAATGCTGATTATCGCTGCGCTGACATACCCGATAATTCATGTCAAGAACAATAAGCTAAGAGGAAGCGATGGGGGATTATCCTGCTCCGGGTGCACTGCATGTGACAAAGGCAAGGATGGCATGGAGAAAGAACCGGATGCAGGTGGAGACTGGGAAGAGATGGATGAGATCATCACAGAGCTTACCCAGCCGAAAGAAGAGTTAATCCGCAAGAAAAAGGCGATCCTTGCAGTACTGAGCAAACTGGACGAAGATCATGATTCCGGTGAAGTTTCGGACGAGGATTACCAGCGATTGACACTAAACTACAAGGATAAAGCGATCGAGATCGTAAAACAGCTGGATAAGATGGAATGATGGTGCGGTAGTATGCGGTCACAAATTTTGCGGCAGCCGCGTATTTGCATGACATAACGCAACCGCAACCGCATCGGCGGCATCAGCAGGCATAGTTTCGTTGATATCAAACATTGCCCGCACCATCTTCTGCACCTGTTTCTTATCCGCTCTCCCCGAACCTGTAACCGCCTGCTTCACCTGGTTTGGCGTGTACTCAAAGACCTCGAGGTCGTGCTCGGATGCCGCAAGCAGGACGACTCCGCGTGCGTGGCTCACATCGATTGCAGACGATACGTTCCTTGAAAAGAAGAGCCGCTCGATTGCAAGTTCGCGGGGTTTGTGAGCGTCCAGAACCGCATTTATTTCGCAGAATATTGTCTGAAGGCGTCTCTGGACTGGTACATCGGGCGACGTGACAATCATTCCATATTTGATGCAGCGGGCACCATCGGTCACGCCAAAGCCTGTTTTCGCAAGTCCCGGGTCGATTCCGATAATGATCATGTATATTCCCGGCTGCCGCAGCCATCAGGGCAGCAGTGCTTCGCACTCAAAACATCTCTCCTCTGGGAGGTCATATAACCTCCGGGAGAGACTTTGTATTATCGTCTGGTCAGTTAAAAGTGTATGATCCGCCCGCAAAACAGTATGAGATTCAATTACAAGAATATGCCTGATCGTACTAATCACCTACGGAATGCTACTTGCCACAATCATCGCGTCATGTAAGGCAAGCCCCAATAAATAACTTACCCAAATGAAGGCTCGATGGTGACATCCC
>CBDUQO010000149.1:0-5512 GCA_965369365.1 uncultured Methanosarcinales archaeon | reverse complement strand
CCGCACATCAAGACGATCTCACTGACAAAAGGGCATCAGCCGAATGCTAACCAGTTGCTTCCGAATCTGAGCGAGAAGAAGATGATTGAGTTTCTGGCAGGGGTTGTGGAGGGGCTTGCTGAGGGCTGAGTGGGTGGATGGAGGGAAAGAAGACGGATAAAAACGAGTATATGTACTGCTCGATGAGAGAATTCAAGGAAAGATTTTGGGACCAGTTTTTACTCGGGCACAGTATTAATTTCAATATGATTCGTAACAAGTCTTAATAAAAACCGCACCAGTTCAATTGCACATGCATGGACGAAAACTGACCCTCGAAATTGACATCGACGATGACGCAGTCAACAGCATCGAAGACCTCGAACGAGAGATTCTTGCCCAAAACATCTGCGGGCAGGCGGCAAGGAAGTATCTCGACAGTTTGCAGGATGATATGGCACAGCAAGTAGAAGTAAGGAAGGGGAGCAAAAAAGTACAGATCAAAACACCCCATTTCGAATTTAACTTCCATGCAAAGAGAACGCTCGATGAAGCGGGGAAAAAACGTTCATAGTGCCTTATTTGCACAACCGAGATAAAAATCTACTTGATTCCATACACTACCCTTCATGGAAATATCTGTGCACAATAGTCTCGTTTTCGGAAGCATCTTTTCTGATTGACATCTTGCAGGGGGTTAAAGTGAGTTCTTCCAAGTTAAAGAAAATATTCTATGAAAATAAGACACTGCCAATAAGAAATCCAATTTATTCGCAATACAACGGTCAAACGATCGATGCTATAATCATAGATGACACTAAATCAAAGAGGCGGTCGGGCGGTCGTCCCAGCATCAAAGGCGCGTTGGGGCTCGATTTGGAAACTGGAGGAGAGTTTCTACTATACCTGGATGCGGTTAAGAGTTGGTCAGAGTTTTTATCCCATATCAAGAGGAATTACAACATTTCTGACGAAGTGTACGCTATTTGTGACGGAGATGCTAACTTACAACAACATTTAGAGGATTGCGGCTACAGAATCCAGCAGTGCACGAATCATTTTGTTAAAACATCGATGTATTACCTGTGGAAAGAGCAATATCCAAAAGCGGAGCGAATGAGGATCAAAAACGATTTTTTCACAAAAAATCGAGTAAAAACTGCCCTCCGGGTGGGGCTGGCGATATACTTTTTCGTATAGTGTATATGCCAAGAGATAAGCGGGATAATTTCTACGTTGAGGAACTCGGTGAAAAAGCACAGAATAGATCGTAATTTTGCAAGGCTCGAATGGAGAATAGATACTACTCAAAAAGAGTTGCTGTCAATCGCTAATGAGCTGCTATCAAGTAACAAAGACAGTAATACCGCTAAATTCATTCTCAGGACTGCCCACAAAGTAACACTCTTCGCAGAATTGACATCAAGGGGAATACAGATCCCTGACAATAATAATCACGTCGAAAACCTTATGGGGATCGTTGGGCACAGAATAAAGAAGAATCGCCAGTCGTGGGTCGATAAAAATCTGGAAATTATGGTGAACACTATCTGGCAGATAATCTCGTAGGCGATGGTTCGGAACATGTACTATTGGGCATCCCGGATCCCGTCCAGTGTTACTGGATTTTTCGGATAGATTTTTTGTGCCCCAAATCTAGACTGGTCCCAAAATTTTTCCCAAAATCTCGTGAAGAGCGGCTATTTGAAACAGAAACAGACCCTGCAAAAACGCGGGTGTACCGGATTGGACTTAAGTCCGGGGTTTGGTGACTTCGGAGACTGGCGTGATGTGTACGCCAAGATCGGGGCGGGCTGATCTATATACTTCACACGAGTAATGCGATTTGGACAAGACTAATAGTTCATTAATAATATAATAGAAATAAATGATGTTAAATATACTGGTGAAATGAGACTATTGCGGATTTACTAAAGATATTGAAAATCGGGCACTGAAACAAATATGAATGAATGGTAGTTAATAATGCTATACGGTGAACTATCCTGATAATTGAAATGGACAAACGGATTATCACCCATTATGCGGAGAAATACACAGTTTCTTCCATCTACATATTTGGCTCGTCATTGGATAAGGGCAGTGAGTCTAACGACATTGACCTGGCAGTAGAAGGAATAAGACCCAAAGTCGTTTTTAAATTTTATGGTGAGTTAATGAGAAATTTATCCCAACCGGTGGACCTTGTAGACTTGTCTGGAAAATCATTATTTAATCAAACAATAGAGGAAAAAGGGGTTAAAATCTATGGATGAATTGCTTCAAGAGGTCCAGGCTGAACAAGAATACGTTTTAGACACATTTCGAGCATTAAATGAAGAATTGCAGAGAAAAGAAATAACCTTCGTTGAGTTAGCGGCTATCTCGACATTCCCCCTCCATAAACTCCACAAAAGTCAGATAGCCCCGCCGATACCCATCATCCAAAAAAACTCATACCCCCCAACCCCACGAGGGGGGCAGCCATCTCTCGAGTTTCTGTGAAAAAAATCGCCCGCATTCATGCCACTTTCTTGATCGCAAGAACCGAACTGTGAACCTTTCTCGCGATTGCTTCCGGCGCGGTCTTGTGCATGAGCCGCTTTAGCACGCTCTCACTCTTCGACCCCATAACGAGCAGGTCATACCGCTGCTGTCTGGTGAGTCTCGCGAGCTCATCGCTCTGCTTGCCAACCAGAACCTGTGAGCTTGCCGCAACTCCTCTGTCACGCGCGATATCCGCAATAGAGTCCGCAAGCGCCTGCCCTCGTGACAGTCGGTTCTCCTTCATCTTGGTAAGCAGCGTATCAGAGGTCTTGACGGTCTCACCAAGCCTTCTGCGTTGTCTTCCAGTCCCTGATGACGCGGCAGCTTCTGGCAGGTAAACGACCCGCTCTGTGACGAGCCCCTCTTCGAGGTCTACGACCTGAACTGCAGTCAGTTCGGCATTGTACCCTTCAGCAACCTTTGCAGCACATTCAGCGATGTTAATCGGGCTGTCTGCTGAGACAAGGATCTTCTTGTAGTCTCCTGTGTCATGGTCAAGGTCCTTTACCATGAGCAGGTTGTACTTTGAGATGTTGAGGAGTCCTGCTGCACGATCGCTCAACCCCTGCCCGGTTGTTGCGCCGCGCGTACCCGTTATCAACATGTTCGGAGCAATGTCCCGTGCAATCTTCATGATGTCTTTTGGCTGGTCAGTTGACGCTTTCTGTCGCACATCAGCGATCTCGACGCCGTGGTCTGCTGCCATGTCGCTGATTCTTGCAAGTCTGTCCTGAAACAGGTGTCGTGCAGCTTCGGTTTTGCGGCTGGAGTCAAACCAGCGTGTGTTCCTGATCTCGGTTGCCACAAGCTCGGCATCCAGATGTTCTGCCATTGTTATGGCGTGTACGGCGGTGGCATCCAGATCAGATGCACCGTCGACCAGCAGTTGGAATCTTCGTGTCATTTTTCTTGCACCTCTTATGTGATCGTTTCTAACTGTTTTTCGGTTTATACTCGAAAACCATCTTGCGCGACCCGCATCTTCTTTGGTCTCTTCGCGCAACGCCTGGCATCTCACGATTAACATTCTGTGGTGTCACCAGTATATACTCGATTGATACTAAAAATCGAGAAAGTGTCTTTTAGAGAACAATGGGTGCCAAAAACCACACATCACAGTTAACCTGTTGGTACCGGGTGCCAGATGCGTGTGGGCGTTGCCGGACTGTTACCCACTTCTCAGGAAATGATGGGTTTTATGCCCACCGACCGCAACGTGTTATACATCATAGATGTTGTGCTATCCAAAAGACTTTTTATATTGCAAACCACATTTAGATTAGATATGGTACTCAGAAAACACATCGCGCTTGAGGATGAACACCTGCGGAAGATAGAACCGCTCCTCGAAAAGCATAAGGGCAACCTCAGTGCTGCGATACGGGATGCCATCGACTTAACAGATGTTGCGCTGCAGTACTATGGCAGTGTCAAGGATGCCACGTTCCTGATCGCAACGCTCCGGGAGATCAGGGAGGATCAGGCAATTGTCCCGAAACCGATCTTTGATTACATGCTCACACAGACAAAAGACCTTGTCATCGAAAAAGAGGTTTTGGATCATGTTTTTGATCCGTCGGAGGTTGTAACCATCTCGGAATTTGAGGAAGCGCTGCGAAATCTATGCACTGGTCTGTACTGGGACGCTCTTATTAGCATAACTCCTGATGATGACCTGCACCCATCGAGTGTCCATGCAGAGATCAAGGGGATCGACCACGATAAGCGGCAGTTTCTCGCAGGGATCATCGGGTCATATCTGGCATCCTCTTCGCTTGGGATCACAGAGATGCGTTCGCACCTCGACACGCTCAAGATCGATTTTGAGCGCAAAGCAAGCCCAAATGAAGCTTATAACGATCTTCTGAAGAATGTTGGCTGTATGCAGGAGACGGTTAAGGAACTACATGCAAAGCCTGCGTTCTGGAGATCGTTGATCCACGAGTACAGTGCGGCGAACTACGAGATCGTTGCGCTGCACAGGAAGTTCTACGAAGATCTCCTGATCGGCAAGACGCCGCGGGCGATCATGACGTCCGAATGCCTCTGTGCAAAGCTCTCACAGGATGTGCCGCTGCAGGAGGTGCTCTATGACTTAAAACAGGTTGCTGAGACCTCACGCATCGTTAACCGGATGGACATCGATGGCGAGGACATAACGGTACACCATGGCTACCGGACGATGCGGGCTGTCGAGATACTGAAGAACATACTCCTGTGCATGCTTGAGTCGGCAGGACTCAATTATGATTTCCAGATGACCAGCAATGTGATTACATTGAAGCACCGCCCCGAGGTTGAGGCAAAGATAATTGAGCTGCTTGAGCATGTTGGAGTCAAAGACATCTTCGATGAGCCGCTGCGCGGGCTTGTAACGTTTCTGAGAGACAATGGGATCGATTCTGACCGGCATACGCGGGTCTTTGGGAGAAGGGTGGGACGGCGGGTCATATCTGACTATGAGAAGCAGTATGGTACTACATGGACTGCGGATAAGTTCAGGGACGCGCTCGTGAGAATCGATAGGATACCGGGACGCGAGTCCGCGTGGGACGTGAGTGGAAGCACAGCACACTACACCGTGTACAAGTGCCCACTTGCCAATGATGCCGATGCGTGTCACGTCTGCCGGGGAATCTTTCGGGGCGCGATGCACTGTGCATTTAAAGGAATGGCAGAACTTGAGGTCAGGAAGCTTCTGAGCCATGGCGATGAGTACTGCGAGGTCTATGTGCACGAGATCGGGTAAACACTTGATCAGACCACACTTGTGTCTGCGTGTAATGGCGAACCGACGCCGACCGGGAGTCGGAACCGGTGCTCGAGAACTAAAAACGATTTTTTTGCCAGAAAGTGTATGATCACAATTGGGGGACCAACCGACATACATGGGTAGTTTCGGGGCGGTCACGCCATCGGGTGCTACGTAAGATGGCTCTCTGGTATCTTGAGTTGCAGTGACCAACGCTTATAAAGAGGTTGCCCA
>CBDUQO010000148.1:0-5517 GCA_965369365.1 uncultured Methanosarcinales archaeon | reverse complement strand
ATTGCGAGGCATCCATTCCACCCCTTAACTCGTCACAGCTTTTCCAAAGAGAGCTGTACAATTCGCTTTTCTTAATCGCCATTGTAATTCCTTTCCAACGCAACACATTGAATCGCACTTAAAAATTATCGCTTCTACCTTATCAAATTATACCTGCGCGACTCAGTTATGAACAAAATTCGTAACTGGTAAGGTTCATGACATCGTTTACATCAAAAAGCTGTGCACATTTGCATTGACGCCCCAAACTTTGCAAAGCATTCCGGTCCGGCGGCGACCCCATAATCAAGAAGTAGACTGCCGTTCCACCTTGAACACCCGATCGTTCTTCCTGACCCGGTTCCGCACACCCAGTCCTACGTCCTGCCCCCTTTCCACCGCTGAACAAGGCTTTCCATCCGCAATCAGCGATTCGACCTCCTGCTCAAGGTATGTGGTGGATCCCTCGATTACAATCCAGTCACCAACCGCCAGACCCTGTTCAAGCAGCTGCACCGACGCAGCGTTCTGCCTTGGGAAATAGTTAACCACCACGCCAACTGCCTGCCTCTGTACTGGTGATGCGTTCATATCTGACTCATAACCCACGCCCTCAGGACCCGGCACCCCGAAATAGAAGCCTGTGGAAAATCCCCGGTTATATTCAAGTTCCAGCCGTTTTTTCAATTCTTTTGCCTGTTCAGGTGTGTATGAATCATCGCGACATGCGTTCAGCGCTTCGCGGTAGCATCCTGCCACTACCGACGTATAGCTGGCATTTCGCAGCCTGCCTTCAAGTTTGAATGCGCAAACACCCGTATCGATCAGTTCGGGAAGGTGTTCGATCATGCAGAGGTCTTTTGCGCTTAACAGGTATTTTCCGCCAAGTTCTACCTCTGCCCCGTCCTCAGAGTGTAGCGTCCACTGCCACCGACACGGCTGGGCGCAATCGCCGCAGTTGCCAGACTTTCCGAGCAGATACGCCGAAAGGTAGCAGCGACCGGATACTGCCTGACACATGGCGCCGTGTACAAAGACCTCAAGTTCCATGCGGGTATGCTGCCCGATCTCCCTGATCTGCGAGATATTAAGCTCCCGCGACAGTATCACTCGGCTTGCGCCAAGCGTTTCATAGAATTCGGCGGCTCGTCCGTTGGATACGTTTGCCTGCGTGGATATATGCACCCTGAGATCGCGGTCCAGTGCGGCACATATCACGGCAGGGTCCCACGCAATGATCGCATCCACACCCGCGCTCTTTGCTGCATCGATAACATCAACCACGTCGGGCAGATCCTCCTGATAGATCACGGTATTGACTGCCATGTACGCTCGCAGCCCGTAGCCATGCACCGACTCCACAAAAGCGTTGAGATTGCTTATCGTGATCTCCTGCGCCCTTGCCCTGAGGCTGAACCTGTCAAGCGAGAAATAGACGGCGTCGGCGTGATCTTTACATGCCGATAGGGCAGCGAGATTCCGCACTCCTGCGACCAGTTCGGGACTCGAGTCTGGTACGCGTTGGTTGCCCATAATGGTAGCGTGGGCGGGACTCGCTTAAATGAGTTGCCATCCGGGGGCTGCAAACGGTGGTTTGAAGGGGAAATACGCGGCCCCGGGCGCGATGTTCCGGCGAGGGGTAGCGATCGGGTTTCTTGCGGTGGATGGAAAGTTTAAATATCTCTTGAATTGCAGATAACACTGGAGATATATACCATGAGGTTGGCGGTGGTGGACACAGAACGATGCATTGGCTGTCAGAGTTGTATGTTTGCATGTGCGAGGCGGCAGGGTGTGGGAGGACTGTCCAGAGCCTGTATAGGCGTCAGGTCTGTCGGGGGTATGGAACGAGGTTTTGTTGTGGTGGTTTGTAGAGCCTGCGATGACCCGCCCTGTGCAAAAGTGTGCCCTACAGGTGCCCTTAAGCCCAGAGAGGGTGGTGGCGTTCGCCTTGACATCACCAAGTGCACAGGATGCGGCAACTGCCGTGACGCTTGTCTTATGGGGTGTGTTTTCTGGGATGATGAGACTAATAAACCGATGATCTGTATTCACTGTGGTTACTGTGCTAAATTCTGCCCGCATGGGGTGCTTCGTCTGGAAACGAGAAAGGAGGATGACCATGCTTGAAAATGATCCTCTCAGAAATGTTCTTCACATAGATCTATCAGATAAGAATTTTCGGGTTGAGGATAGGAGAGACCTCTTTGAGAGGTATATAGGCGGCGCGGGTGTTGCAATCCAGCTTCTTCACGAAGAGTGCCCTGAAGGTTGCGATGCTCTCGCACCAGACAACCCGATAATATTTGCTGTAGGTCCATTGACCGGATTGTTTCCCCTTGCCTCAAAGACCGTTGCCATGTTTAAATCACCGCACACAGGCAATCTGGGCGAGAGTCACTGTGGCGGACGGAGCGCTGTTGCTATCCGCATGGCAGGATATGGAGCTATTGTGATAAAGGGCAAGAGCGATAGTCCCCAATACATTGCTATCCATGGTAATCGGGTCTATTTCCGGGATGCTTCCTCCTTATGGGGGATGAAAGGCAGCTCCACCGGGCGCATCATCAGGGAACGTGAGCCTGGAGCAGGACTCAGAACGATTATGCGGATAGGCAGGGCTGGGGAGAAACTTGTCACTTATGCATGTGTAACTACAGAGACGTACCGGCATTTCGGCAGATTGGGACTGGGTGCGGTTTTTGGTAGCAAGAAACTCAAAGCCGTCATGATCACGGGTAAACGAACGCTTGCAGTTCGTGACAGCAAAGAGTTCAAACAGACGTATGATGAGATTTACCAGGCGGCTGTTGCCTCTCCGGTGATGAAGAAGTATCACGATCTTGGGACGGCTGAGAATATTCTGCCCTTAAGTAAGTTTGGCGGGCTTCCAACGAGAAATCTTAAGGAAGCGAGATTTGAAGGGGCGCAAGAGATATCAGGCGAAACGTTTGCAGAAGATTATCTGGGCAGACGGCTTGCCTGCGCTCACTGTCCTGTCGGGTGCATACATATTGCTGCGCTCCGGGAGCCTTATGAAGATGAGCCGTACTTCTACAAGACCACCATGATCTGTTACGACTATGAACCGATCTATGCATTGGGCTCTATGCTGGGCGGGTCTGACGCCGATGGCTTCTTGAAGTTGATGGATCGGATAGAAGTGTGGGGTATAGACGTGATGAGTGCAGGGGTGATCCTGGCATGGGCAACAGAGGCACAAGAAAAGGGCATCATATCTGATACGGAAACAATGGGTATCAAGCTTGAGTGGGGGAACTACGCCGCATATATAGACGCAGTGCGGTTGATAATTGAGCAGCCAAATGAATTCTATAAGGCGCTTGCACGTGGAGTTATACATGCAGCATCCATATATGGCGGAGAGGAGTATGCACTTGCTTTTGGCGGAAACGAGATGCCAGGATACCATACAGGACCTGGAGCACATATAGGGGCTTTGATTGGTGCAAGACACTCGCATCTGGACAATGCCGGCTACAGTGTTGACCAGAAGGTTCTCATTGAAAAACAGATCAGTCCCGAGGAACTTGTTGGGACATTGCTGGCTGAGGAACGCTGGCGTCAGACCCTGTCAAGTCTTGTAATCTGTTTCTTTGCCCGAGGGATATATCAGCCGGATACGATCTGTAAGTCACTCCATTCAGCAGGTTTTGATCTAACTCCTGCGGATCTCTATCGTATCGGGGAAGAGATACACCGAGAAAAATATAGGTTCAAGATCCGGGAAGGGTTTTCTCTGGAGAACTCCCGCTTACCCGGGCGAATTTTTGAAACTCCGTCGCCTGTCGGCAAACTGGATGAGGAATTCATTCGAAAGGCGCTTCGAATATGTCAGGAAGAAGTCGGTCAAACAGGATATCAGCAGCGCACTTAAGGAACTTGGTGGCAGAGGATTGATCAAGTGTCTGACGCCAGAGAAGATCATATAGAAGAAATATGTTTTGACTGGCATTGGGAATGATGTTTTGAATAAATTGGCTGAGAAATATTTTTAGTTATATCCAAGAGGTCCCTGATGCGATTGCTGTTTACAACTGACCTGCATGGAAGCCAGTGGAAATATGACCGATTGTTCGAGGTAGCAGAAGAGTTTCAGGCAGACGTGGTCATCAATGGTGGTGACATGCTGCCATGGAACAGTGAACCATTCAGGCAGGGCGAGTTCATCACCGACTACCTTGACAATCACTTTGCACGATTTAACTCTGTCGGGATCTATTATCTCTGTTATCCTGGGAATGACGATCTTAAAATCTTTGATCAACTGTTTGAGGATACATGTGATAAGTATTCCAACATATTCTGCCTGGCACAACGCAAATTTGAGCTCGGAGGGTATGAATTCATAGGAATGAACTGGGTAGTTGATTATCCGTTCCGGCTCAAGGACCGATGCAGAATGGACACCGATGATTATATTTTCCAGGAGCAGTTTGGAAAGGGGCTATTGTCCACACCGGATGGGTGGCGGGAGATAGATGACTGGTTTGCCTGTGCAAAACTGCTCCCAACGATAGAAGAGGAACTTGACCGACTGGTGCGCCCAAATGATATGGCAAAGAGCATATATGTGATCCATACGCCCCCACACAGGCTGGGATTGGATAAATGCTCTCATGGGGCAGAAGTAGGGTCAAAAGCGGTATACAACTTTTTGAAGAAATATCAGCCAATGCTTTCCCTTCACGGTCACATCCACGAGTCACCTGAGGTTACCGGACGGTGGTATGCAAAACTCGGCGGGACGATATGCATCCAGCCCGGTCAACTTGATGAGTTTACGTATGTCACAATTGACCTATCCACTATGAAGTTTGATAGGATCAAGGAGCAACGACCTCACATTTACAGGGCGATCAGGAGCATGTCAGTATATGGAAATACCGTTATTAAATGACATCGTCATTATATTCGGACTATCCATTGCTGTACTCTTCATATTCTATCTGATCCGGGTGCCAGCGATCGTGGGATTTCTCTTAACCGGGATACTGGCAGGACCTCACGGACTGGGGCTTATAAAAGGTGTCCACCAAGTCGAAATTTTAGCTGAGATCGGGGTTGTACTTTTGCTCTTTGCGATCGGACTTGAGTTCTCATTAAATCGCATGGTGCGGATCAAGAGATCGATCCTGCTTGGCGGCTCGCTTCAGGTATTGCTAACCATTGCGGTTGTTTTTGTAATAGCAATAAATACCGGCCTCACATCTGACGAATCGATCTTCATGGGATTTCTTGTAGCGCTTAGCAGCACGGCGATCGTTCTCAAAATCATTCAGGAACGGGATGAAATCGACAGCCCACACGGGCAGGCGACCCTCGGCATCCTGCTCTTCCAGGATATTATCATCGTTCCAATGATGCTCTTTACGCCCTTACTTGCTGGAGCAACCGGCAATCTGGGCGAGTCCCTCATCATCCTTGTGGCAAAAGGCGCCGGAATCATCCTGCTGGTGGCAGTTGGTGCCAGATGGATCGTGCCGCAGGCGTTGTACCAGATCACAAGGACGCGGA
>CBDUQO010000147.1:0-5532 GCA_965369365.1 uncultured Methanosarcinales archaeon | reverse complement strand
ATGGGCAATCTCTTTATAAGCGTTGGTCACTGCAACTCAAGATACCAGAGACCCAGTGAAATTGGGCAAATAACATACGGAATATTCTGGTCGGTTGAAAAACATGATGCCAGTCCTGCAAACACTGGCAGGATTAGATGAGTGAAATCCGTGTTAATCAGTGGCTAAAAACTTTTGTCAGCCACGGATTGCTGGTCTTTTTGCACGTGTTTGGTCGAGGTGAAAAAAAACCACGGGATTGACACACAAGCAGATGGGCAGCCCCTATCGTGGAAATCTGTGTAATCTTGTGTTTATACCCCCGCCCCCACAACTTCCGATTCTGCTGTTTTCTGCAGATTATGCGTATCACAGAACCAGTTTGCTCCGGATCACGTCATCAGGAAGCCCGACTTCCTTGCCACGCACAATCATCCGGATATTGTTCACTTCGTTCTTCTTACACAGAATATAGTCCATAATCGGCACGATAGAGAGCGGGTAGTAATGCGCTGTCCGTGTGGCGTATTCGAGCCCGTATTTGTCCAGTCCGATCTCCACGCTGATCAGGGATTTCATATCTTCAGTCACGATACCGGAAATGGGCTCCCAATACGGATAATCATTAAGTGACGTGAAAAATTCACCAAATGAAAGTCCTGCGAGTTTTTTTAACGCGATCATGTTCAATTTTAACCCGCCCGGGACCAACATACCGACAATCTGTTCTCTGCTAATCCCTGCCCTCGCAGACCGAAACAGCGTTTTCAGATTTATTATGTCGATTTCTGTCCGGATCATCTCTGAAAATAACCTGTGGCTCTTTGATTTTGGACTGCGCACCGCATCAATCCCGGATAGTCGCTCATAATAAAATATATCCAGTGTATTCTCAAAATGGTCCAGCCGATCTTCAGAGTAGTCATTTAGTGGATAATTTTGCTCCAGAACCCCGATGATTCCCGGCGTGTCCTTCTGTACCAGCGCGATCAGGTCATGGTACCCAAACTGCCCGGCAGAGACTACCGATTCAAGTATCGCTTCATCGGACGCCCCATATTGCTTCCCTCGGAGAATGGCTTTGATATTCCAGATATCCCACCGCATAAAATAACTGGAGATCATGCTGTGCGCTTCTCCTGCTGATATGTTGAGCAGTTTTCGATACGTTAACGCAAGATTCTGATTTAGAGCATGCTCGGTCAGATTGATGCCATCATATTTCTGCGCAAGTTCATCAACGGCAGTTTTGTATTCCGTATCCTCGATGAACCTGGTGATCTCCGCAACCTCCATGTTCATCAACCTCGGATAGTCTTCCTTTGGCAGTAATTTACTCTTCATTGCACGTACTCTTGCGCATAAGTACGCGTAACTCTTGCTTCCCTGCTTGCGTTTCCACGGTATTCGCAACATTAATTCACCTGCATCTTCCTGATGTTTGGTGCAATATATATCTTTCGATCTCTCGAAAGGTTAATATGGCAATGATGTAGAGATATTGGGTATGGCTTCATACGCTCCGATAGTGTAGCTCGGCCAATCATGCGGGGCTCTCAATCCCGTGACTCGGGTTCAAATCCCGATCGGAGCATGGTGAAAACATTTAAGACCCACACCAGTGAAGATATACAAACCAATTAGGAGGATAAACATGGCAAAAGAAAAGCCACACATGAATCTGGCAGTCATCGGACACATCGATCATGGAAAATCGACGCTTGTCGGACGACTACTATACGAGACCGGCACCGTACCGGCGCATATCATCGAGAAGTACAAAATAGAAGCGGAAGAAAAAGGTAAAGGCTCATTTGCATTCGCGTGGGTTATGGATTCCTTAAAAGAAGAGCGAGAGCGGGGCATCACCATTGATATCGCACACAAACGATTTGATACCGATAAATACTATTACACTATCGTAGACTGCCCCGGACATCGGGACTTTGTTAAGAACATGATAACCGGCGCTTCGCAAGCAGACGCCGCGATACTTACCGTCGATGCAAAGGACGGGGTCATGGAGCAGACCAAGGAGCACGTATTCCTGTCACGAACGCTCGGAATCAACCAGATGATCCTTGCTGTCAACAAGATGGATTCTGTAGATTACAGCGAGGAGCGGTTCAATGCGGTCAAGGACGACATCAGCACCCTGCTCAAGATGGTTGGGTTCAACCCTAACGACATGAGCTTCATACCGACGTCCGGACTCTTCGGTGCAAACATATCCGAAAAGAGCAAAGACACGCCGTGGTACAAGGGACCGACCATTCTCGAGGCTCTTGATCAATTCAAAGCACCTGAAAAACCAACAACCCTGCCAATGCGCATTCCTATTCAGGATGCGTACACGATCTCAGGTATCGGCACCGTGCCGGTCGGGCGTATCGAGACCGGAATCATGAGACCGGGCGACAACGTTATATTCATGCCAAGTGGCGCTACTGGCGAGGTAAAATCGATCGAGATGCACCACGAAGAGATCCCTGAAGCAGTTCCGGGCGACAATATCGGATTCAACGTGAGAGGCGTCGGCAAGAAGGATGTGCGTCGAGGCGATGTGTGTGGACCTGCCAACGACCCGCCAACGATTGCTGATGAGTTTACAGCCCAGATCGTGGTGCTCCAGCATCCGTCAGCGATATCTGCCGGATACACGCCGGTATTCCACTGCCACACCGCTCAGACCGCATGCATGTTTATATCACTTGACAAGAAACTTGATCCACGTACAGGAAAGGTTCTTGAGGAGAACCCTACGTTCATCAAGGCAGGTGATGCTGCGATTGTCACGATCAAGCCAACAAGACCAATGGTTATTGAGGAAATCAAGAAGATCCCACAGCTTGGTAGATTTGCCATACGGGATATGGGGCAGACCATTGCTGCCGGTATGTGCATAAGCATTAAGGAGAAATAATTCTCCTTTCTCTTTTTATCGGTACTAAAATGGTTCAAAAAGCCCGAATACGGTTAACTGGTACGAATCCGGAAGAGCTGGACTCCGTCTGCAGACATGTCAGAGGGATTGCAGAACGAACCGGCATCAGCATCGCAGGTCCCATCCCATTGCCAACCCGGCGACTGGTGGTTCCAATCCGAAAAAGTCCTGACGGTGAAGGGACTGAGACCTGGGATCACTGGGAGATGAGGGTACACAAGCGGCTGATTGACATTGCCGCAGATGAACGCGCGCTCAGACAACTGATGCGCATCAACGTTCCAAACAACGTCAACATAGAGATCGTACTTGAGAATTGACTCAGTTGGTTTGCTTCACTGCGATTTTTGTTAGGATGGTCGCGTTCATTTCAGCGACCATCACTTTCACTTCGATTAAGTACGATTGTCTTTTTTAATTGTATACCGGCAGCCCCGCGATCTCATCCACAAGCGCAGGAAAATGATCCAGTGTGCCAGGCAGTCGATCCATATCAAAGCTGTTTGCCTGTTTGAACAGGTCATCGCCCCAGTTTGCGAGTGAATTAAGATCGTATTCCTGCCCCAGCTCCCGGATCTCCTTTGCAAACCGTTCGATCTCGCTGATGATGGCTGACCCCTGTATCCGCTCCCAGTCAGCCATGAATTCATCGTTTAGCGTGTGGAGCAGTTCAGGAAGCCGGGCTCTCACTTCCGGCGTAATTATATCCGGCAGTTCCTCCTGCACCGGCACGGTTTCCTCAGTGGTATGAGGCAGAAAACGCATCAATTCGGACAGCAGTTCCGCTTTGCTCACCGGTTTTCTCAGATAACCGTCGCAACCTGCATCCCTTATTCGTTTCTCGTCTTCTTTCATGGCATAAGCGGTCAAGCCGACGACGGGGGGATCTTCAGGTCATCGTCGCCTTTTATGATCCTGGTGGCTTCATATCCGTCCATTTCCGGCATCTTCATGTCCATCAGGACAAGATCTGGCTGATGTTGCCGGGTAATATCCACGGCTTCCCTGCCGTTTGCCGCTTCCATGACCTTGATCCCACATGGTCCGAGATAACCTTTGACAAGAGCCCGGTTGGTCATGACATCATCGACCACCAGAACAGACGACTTCTCAAATGTCACGGATTCGAGACTATGTGCACTCTTAACTCCGGTCGACTCAACAACCAATGCGACAGCAACACTTCTTAATTTGATCTGAAACGTGCTCCCTTTTCCAACCTCGCCCCCAACCGATACCTCGCCGTTCATCAGACCAACCAACCGCTTGGTTATAGCTAATCCAAGCCCCGTACCACCATACTTAAGAGTTGCTTCCTCCTGTTGCCTGAAAGCCTCAAAGATATGCGCCCTCTGATCCTTGGGTATGCCGATGCCGGTATCATTCACAGAAAAGATGAGATCCAATCTTGAGCGATCCTCGCCCTTGATTACGACGCGTTTTAAGTTTACCTCGGTCCATAACAATCTGCCTGACACGTCCTTTGCCAGCCATTCAAAGAGCTGGGGTCCTTTCGATGCTTTTCTGATCCACTGCATCGCATCTTCCTGAGCATAAGGCGGCTTGCCTGCGCTGAAGTCCCCCACGCTGAGAAGCCGAGCCTCATCCGGCATGCAACCACACATCTCACACATCTTCCGATTGGCATCGATGATGTTGCCGTTCTTTATGTCGTGTACAAATATAGCGTCGTTTGCCGCATCAAAGATGGTGCGATAATTCTCCTCTGATTGTCGCAGCGCATCCTCCGCGGCTCTGTGCGCGTCCGCAATCTCTATACCATGGAGGGCAAGCGCTATGTCAGAAGCTGCCTCCTTTAAGAGTTCCTTCTCATCGTCGTCAGAAGCGGCACCCGATGCGAGCGATACGGCGAGCAAGCCAAAAAGCCTGCTATCGTGCTCGGAACGGATGATCAAAGTGTCCCTCCCGCCGCATCCGCTCTCAAAGAAACACTCTTCGCATACCCCGGATTTGCCGGTTACCACGTCGCCTCTGCCTGCGTGAGCAAGTGCCTCTCTTATGCAGGGCGGATGGGTGCCTGCCATCACCTCTTCGCAGAAACCGGATACATCACCCCCGAACCCACGACCGCGGCAAAGTTGCCTGCATCTCCCATTAACCCAAACCATACAGCCTCGTAACCCCGTGTCTCGAGCAGGATATCGCAGGCTTTCCTGATAAGGCGGTCCCTGTCTTTCTCAACCACAATCAACTGGTTGACATCTCTTATGGCTAGAAGGACGCTGTTTAAGTGTGTTATGCGCGTTTGCGCATCCTTGCGCTCGGCGATGTCCTTAGCTAATAGTAAATTGTTGTGTCCGAGAGTGGAGAGTTTTTTTGCCATCAGCCATAACAAGTCAAGCACTTCTTCGAACTTTGCCTGCGATATTTCAGGCATCTTTCCAAAAGCATCAAGCATTTCACCTGCATCAGCGCCAATTTCCTTTGCATACGTTTCGATTCTATTTTTATCGACACCCATCACATTGCTCTGACCGATCAGCCAGTTTGCAATGTGCACCCCTCCAACAATTATGGCTCTATGGTAATTCGAGTTAGGCAAGCCCCAATAAATAACTTACCCAAATGAAGGCTCGATGGTGACATCC
>CBDUQO010000146.1:0-5546 GCA_965369365.1 uncultured Methanosarcinales archaeon | reverse complement strand
CCGGATGGGGGATGTCTTGTGCTCAGTGAAGCGGGGGATTTCGCGATTACTGTGGATACCGGCTTCAGCGGTGGAATCGCCATTCCGCTGGAAATGATGGACAAGATGGATATGGAATTTTTCGGATATGATACATTTACCCTCGCTACAGGCGACATTGTTGAACTTCCGATGTTCATGGGCAAAGTGATCCTCGATGATTACGAGAGCAAGACATGGTTTATCCCTGGCGATTCGCTACTCGGTATGGCGTTTCTTTCCGCGGTCGGTTCGATATTATGTTTCGATTTTAAAAATGAAACTGTGGAACTGAGAAGATGAAGATATCCGATCAGCCACTTAATCGGGTTAGTGTATGTTCATGCGTCCATGTAATGGAGATGGTTACTGTGCGCTACGAACCACTATGTGGCGACCTCAACCTGACATTCCGCACGTGTTTTTTGTAAGAATATATATTTTTGCAAATGGTGAATAGTGGCTATTGATTGTGATTTTTGGTTTTCAAAGATAATCTCTTTATTAAAATACATATTTTTTACATAAACATGTAAAGCATCCTTTGTTGAAATTGGATAGGTTGTGCCACCACAATATAAGAATAATATTGTTTAAATATTCAAAACCACTATCAGTAGAAATTGTGGAAAATGGATGGCGACCTGCGGAATGTCAGCTCAACGGCGACAACCAGATCACCCCCACAGACGCCGCGATTGCGCTTGCGTTCGCAGCCGGCGGTTGCGGCGGGCAGGTCACCCCCAATCCTGACCGTTGGTAGGATGTTTTTGATCAACCTTTTTCTGAAAAAAGGTTGGCGCTCAGGATCCTGCAAGCAGCAAGCCTGCGCGATAGAACTATAACCGAACGGACGCGAAGATACGGGCATGAAAAGAATCGAATTCCACGACAGAGGACCGGAGAGGAAGGAGATCAGGGATATTCTAAATTCCGAACCGTTCTTAATCACGTTCGTCTACGGACCGATAAACTCGGGGAAGACGGCACTCATCACCAATCTGATCGACCAGCTGTCAGAGGAGTACGTCGTCTTCTACATAAACCTCAGGACCAAGTTTTTAGCGAGTTATGATGATTTCATCGAGTCGTTGTTTGAACTGGAGATGGAGACCAATGTTACGAAGATAAAGAGGAAGGAGACGCTTGCAGAACTGGTTTCGTCGGTGACAAAGGTTACTGGCATACCGATAACAAGGGAGTTTATAGATTACGTCTTCAAGGACAACAAACCAAAGAATGCCTTCTCATACATAATAAAGCTTTTCGAGGAGGTGAGGGCAACCGGCAGGCAGCCAGTCTTGATCCTGGATGAACTTCAAAAGATCGGAGACGTGAATGTGAATGGATCACTCATCTACGAACTCTTCAACTTTTTCATAGACCTGACAAAGGAGTTGCATCTCTGCCACGTCTTTGCGGTGACGTCTGACTCGATCTTCATTGAACGCGTTTACAGCGAGGCGATGCTCTCCGGGCGCTGTGAGTATCTGCTGGTGGATGATTTTGATTACGAGACTACCGCTGCGTTTCTGAAAGAACATGGTTTCACTAATGATGAACTGGAGGTTGCGTGGGAATACTGCGGCGGAAAGCCGGTGTGCCTGTTAAAGTTAATTCGTGCCAGTGAAAAGGAAAAGATTGCAAAGAAGATGCTTGCTACGAGAGTAAACCAGCTAAAAGATCTGCTTGACTACCTGAATTACACCAAGCCGAGAATAACGATTGGAGAGACTGATTATACGGTTAAAAGGGAAGATATTGTTGTAATCCTCGCAAGGTTTGCATCCGCGGAATGTATCGACGATCAGGGATTGGATAGACCTGCAAAGCACTATCTCATCAAAAACAATATTCTATTCCTCGATCCGGACCTGGGAAGTATCGAACCACAATCGCGGCTGGATCTGCTTGCGATACGAGAGCTGATGGTGGGTATGTAGGCTGTGGCGGATGGCGGGCGCAATGCGATTTATGTGCATGCCGGGACGAATGCCCGGGAATGTGGGTGTGTACAAGCGGGTTACACTGGTTGGCGATGGTGCGGATGTGGTGACGGTGTGGGGCAGCGACAGGGGGGTAGAATTGCGTCATGACAGTTCGTAATCCCAACCGTTGTGATGTCTTGGAATGCAGAGCATCGGCGCAGCCATCAGCTTTTTCTGAAAAAAAGGTTGATACGATAGAATTATGACCAAAAGGAAACAAGAGAAAAACATGAAAAGAATCGAATTCCACGACAGGGAACCGGAAACAAAGGAAATCAGGGACATTCTGGACTCAGAACCATCCCTTATCACTTTTGTCTACGGACCAATGAACTCCGGGAAGACCGCACTTGTCAATCACCTGATCGACCGGCTGCCAGATGATTACAAAGTATTTTACATAAATCTGAGGGGAAGATTCATCAGTAATTACGATGATTTTATAAAAGTTCTCTTCGATGTGGAGCGCGAAGCGCGATATGAACGAATAAAAAAGTTTTTAAAGCCGGTAGCTGCTGTTCTGCCTGAAAGCTATAATGGAATTCCAATACCAAAGGACACGTTCCTGAAGTTGTTTAAGGAGAAAGAGGTGGAAGATGCGTTTGTTTACATAGAGACAGTGCTCAGAGCTTTTTATGAAAGCGGGCGGTCTCCTGTGCTGATCGTCGATGAGCTGCAGGTGATCGGGGATATGAAGATCGATGGGCATCTGATTTACAAACTGTTCAATTTCTTTGTGCGACTCACAAAGGAGTTACATCTGGCACACGTCTTCGTGATCTCTTCTGATTCGCTCTTCATAGAGCAAGTTTACAGCGAGGCGATGCTCAAAGGCAGATGCAGGTATCTTCTGGTTGACGATTTTGATTACGAGACAACGGCTACGTTTTTGAACGGGTATGGCTTCACTGATGCGGATGTTGGGGTGGTATGGAAATACTGCGGTGGAAAACCGGTCTGTCTGGTGGAACTCATAAACTGCGAAAACAGAGAAGAAAAAGCTAAAGAGATGTTTACATTCCGAACCGGTGAACTGGAAACTCGATTGAAGCTCGTTAAGGAATTGGGAGCTGAGATAATGATAGGTGACAAGCGTTGTGATGTGCAATACGAGAAATTAGTATCCGCCTTGAGGATGTTCGTAAGTAGAGACGAGATTGGCATGAACGAGGTGGATGAAATCTCCAAGAGGTATCTGGTCAAAGAGAACATTCTCTTCGTGGACCCACTTACGACGAGGATGAAGCCACAATCGCAGCTTGATCTCTCTGCGATACGAAGGGTGATGGAGATTGCATGAAGGTTGTGGTTGTGCCGTAATGCAACCGGAATCCGGGTGAAGAAATCGAAAAATCGCTCTACCTGAGCCTTGGGTTTATGAACCGCGACGCCGTACCAATCACCATATTTCAAAAGGAGTGCGCATAATGCAGGTCTTACATGCAATCTGGAATACAGAGAGGCTGCACCTCTGGGCAGAATCCTCTACGCTGCCATTGACCGCGCTGCCACGCCGTGGCAGACCACCAAAGAAGGCGAAGCCAAAGGCACACCCGTTCTCGCTTCCCGGCAATATTCTAAGAGACCTGATCGTTGATATATTCCAAGAGACTCCCTCGGCAACTGTGACCGGGACATTTCTCCTCCCGTCAACCAAAAAAGGTCCGCTTTCATCGCCATGGCTCATCCGGGAGGAGGACTGCATTAGCGTGTCGCCTGAATCGCTCTCTGTCTGGAATATCGAGACACTGGCGTTTGCGCCGCACCATGCGTTCGATCTGCTGCTCGGTTTGCCGACTCATCCGCCCCATGGCGTAGTATTTGGCGAAACGCTCGAGTTCTTGATCAAGACAGCCATGTTCTCGCTTGAGCTTATCGCAAGAGAGCAGTTTATGCCCGCAATCGTAGGGAATGCGGCGGTATGGAAGGCGGTGATCAGCGGGGATGACGTAGAACGGGTGCATACGCTTGCAGATGCGATGCCTCCGGCGTGCCGGGCATTTGTCCCACAGGATGGTGATGGATCAGATGCAGCGGTGCAATCGCAGTCACAATCACAATCACTATCACCGCGAGACCTGATCATGAGCTTCCTCAATTCGACTGTTGACGCATTCGTGCGCAGGAGCCTCAAATCCACCTCGCTGCTCCCGCCGCGTCGTGGTCGCCGCCCCGCGGTAACCCCGTTACCACAGCAGTTCCTGACTGCGCTCTCATCAGGAGACTGTGCGCTCGATGCGCCCGCCGAATCGCTGGACGCGTTCTCAGATGAAATTGGGGGCTGGCTCTCAGGGCTCAAGCCATCTGCGCCGGATGTTTTGTTTCGCACCTGTTTCAGGCTCGATTCGCCCCCTGAACGGAGCGATGATCTGGGAGGGGCTGAAGAGGGTGCGGGGGACGGGAATGGGGGAGATGGGGTGCGAAAGAGAGCTGCAAACCGGGATTATGATATATGGTCGGTTCGTTTCTTCCTTCAGGCTACTGATGACCCGAGTCTGCTGATTCCGGCGGAGACTGTGTGGAAGACTCAGTCAAAGACGCTCACGTTCCTACAACGGAAGTTCAAAAACCCGCAGGAGCAGTTGCTTGCCGACCTTGGCAGAGCCTCCCAAGCCTTCCCGGAAATTGAGGCGAGTCTGGAAGATGCACGTCCTGTGGGGTTTGGTATGTCCACTTCGCAGGCTTATGCATTCCTGCGGGAGTCAGCCCCGCTCCTCGAGCAGAACGGCTTCGGAGTCCTCCTCCCGCCGTGGTGGGAGAAGCCGGGCGCACGTATCGGCGTAAAACTCAAGATAAAATCACCGACTCCGGCACAGGAAGGTGGTATCGGTTCGGGGCATTTCAGCGTCAAATCCATCATGTCTTACGACTGGGAGGTGGCTATCGGTGATAAAATGCTTTCAGAGGAGGAGTTTGCGCATTTAGCAGATCTAAAGCTCCCACTGGTTCAGGTGCGTGGAGAATGGGTGGAACTGCGACCTGAAGATATAGATTCCGCAATCAACTTCTTCGAGAAGAAGGAAAGAGCCAGGGAGATCACGCTTGGCGAAGCTATGCGGCTTGGGTTGAGTCTGGGGAGCGAAGGCGGCGAAACTGGCGCAGATCATCAGGAGAGTGGGATGGGTCTCCCTATCGTAGGAATCGAGGCAGAGGGCTGGCTCGATGAGATGCTGAGCAGATTTTCCGGGGCAAGGGCAGGGACAGAAGGTGAGGGGGAGGGTGAGGGTGGTGGTGCAAAGATAACGCTCATCACACCTCCAAAAGCCTTCGACGGCACTCTTCGTCCTTATCAGGTGAAGGGCGTCTCGTGGCTCGCGTATCTCAGCGGTTTTGGGTTCGGCGCATGTCTGGCAGATGATATGGGACTTGGAAAATGTACGAGCGCTGAATCCCTAATACTCGTTAACGGAACCCTACAAAGAGCTGATGAAATCTGGGGTCGTTATGCTGGGGACGCGATGTTTGATGGTGAAGGCTTCTGGGCGGTACCCACTGAACCGTTGTGCACCAACTCTCTTAACTCAGAGACCGGAAAAATTG
>CBDUQO010000145.1:0-5650 GCA_965369365.1 uncultured Methanosarcinales archaeon | reverse complement strand
TTCGTGTCATTCGTTTATTCGTGTCATTCGTGATCTCTACGCCTCCAATGCCCACCGGCACGATTCATCTTGCGAGCTGCTTGTAACTCAAATTACCATAGAGCCAAATGTTACTAACAACAGAGCGCCGAGCCTCGTGCTGACGGCTCAGTCCACCTTGATTCTAAACACCTCTTTCACCCGCCGGCACCATCCCCTGATCATCTGCGCGGCAAAGATCTTGATTGGGGTACGCTTTCCATAAACCCGGGTCTTTCCATCGCGGATCGCCTCAAGCACAGCTTGCTGGCTGCGTTCTGCCACAATCTCGGTCACAGCATACCCGATCATCATCACGGCATGTGCATCGCTGCCTGACACCGCTGGAATCCCCATCGCAAGCGCCATCCGCTCGGCTTTCCTGTTCGCCTCTCCTGTGATGAACCTTGAGTTGAATATCTCGACTGCATCCACGTTTAAGTCTGAGAAATCTCCGATGCCATGGCTCAACCGCTTGAACGGATGTGGCACCACCACAACGCCGCCAAGCTCGCGTATGCGTGCGATTGTCTCCTGCGGTGTCTGTTTCGGAGGAATGTCCTCCCTCACCCCGAGAGCGATGATGTGCCCCTTCGTCGTCGTTATCTCGATTCCGGGAATCACAATCAGCGGGAGATCAAGTTCCTTTGCGCGCTGTTCTCCGATGACCCCGCCTTTCGTCGTATCGTGGTCGCAGATCGCAATCCCGTCAAGACCGATATCAACAGCATGTTTCAGTATCGAATCGATCGGCGACCAGCTGTCCCTGGAATATGCCGAGTGGATGTGGAGATCAAAGCGCATGGTGCTCATTTCGATGTGTGCGAAAGTATAAGCGCATGTCGGTTGCGTGGGCTGGATCATGGTTGTGGCATGTTGTCGCCAGATCAAGGTCTGCTTGTTCCCTGGCACTGTGAGAGAAACGTCCCGATCCTCTCTTGCGCCATCCGATCTTGCAGAACCACAAACATGTATTCGCGGTCATCCTGAAGGGTCACGCGTGTGATCGAGAGATCCTGTATGCGTTGCAGACTTGAGAGTCTCTCCGCATGAAATGGGGCACATGCGACGTCCACTATCCCATTTCGCACGGCACCTATGCTGGCAGTTGCACCGGCATGGATCCCCCGCACACGAAATGGCAACATCCCTGTAAGCAGGTCCACGATACCTGCTGGCGTGCCCGCAATCACAAAATCGGATGCGGATTCATCGCCGAATAGTACGACCTCGACTTGGTCCCCGGTTTCCATGATCTCGATGTCAGGAATAATTTCAATGAAACCGTCAGCCGATGCAAGGGTTGTGATCGCACCAGACCCCCTCTGCACTGGAAACGCATAATCCCGGACGAGCGCAACCGGCAGGAGCTGATGCCGCCCGGCAGATTTGACGCGTGTCCCGAGCACAGCCTGCCGCCGCTTTACTATAGTCTCATAACCAAGAACGTCACGTATTCTCGGTGCCACCATGTAATGGAACATGCTTAGCGCAGATGTTGGAAATCCCGGGAGTCCAATAACTGGTTTCTCCATTTTTGCTATTATCATCGGCTTTCCAGGTTTGATATTAATCCCATGTGCGAGAATCTCACCATGCTCCCGTAAGATGTGGGGCATGATGTCCCCGGATCCGGCAGACGTGCTGCCTGATGTGAGAACCAGATCGCACTGCGAAATCGCTTTTTCGAGGGTTTCTTTCGTTTTTTCCAGATCATCCGAAACGATCCCGTACATGACCGGGGATGCGCCGCATTCGCGCACGGCAGCACAGATCGTGTGAGAGTTCACATCATGCACCTGCCCTGCCTGCAACGACTCGCCGATCGGCACAAGTTCGGTTCCGGTTGAGATGATCCCGACACTTAATGCGGATACGTGGACATCACGGCGCCCGATGGCGGCGAGAACCCCGATTTCCCGCGACCCAAGTTGCGTGCCCGGCGATAGCACCCGGTGCCCCTGCTTAATATCTGCGCCTGCCCGCATCACATTCTCTCCGGCATGGACCGCCCGCCTGATCAATACGGAAGATTCGGAAGACTCCCCGGATTTGGGCGGTGTGGGTGGCAGGGACGATGCAGAACGTGTGGACGCAACTGCCTGCTCGGTGTATTCAACCATCACGACCGCATCCGCACCATCCGGGAGCATTGCACCTGTTGCAATCTCGGCAGTGACTCCTGCGGTGATGGAAAGCGCGGGAACGTGCCCGGCATGGATGACGCCCCTGTTCGCGAGTTGCACCGGTGCATCCTCTCGTGCCGTGTATGTATCTGCCGCATGCACCGCATAACCGTCCATATCCGCCCGGTCAAACGACGGTACATCAATCGCAGCAACCACGTCCTCTGCAAGTATGCGACGATATGCCTGATCGAGTGGCACGACCTCAGTGCTGCTGTGTATGATTGATTTAAGGATTTGCTCCGCCCTTTCAATGGATATCAGTTCGTGGAATTCATTTCGTTTCATATTGTACGTTGTAGATCGACCGGAGTGTTTTAAGGCTATCTCGAGAGTTTGGGTGGTTGGCTTACCTGTGACCCCCCGGTATATGCATCATGCATCGGGGTTCGGTTAAGTGTATCACCGTCCATCTACCAACCTTACACAGATTTTCACGTAAAAGATTGCCATCTTCTTGTGTCAATCTCGTGGTTTTTTCCACCTCACCTAAACACATACCACGGATTTCCACAAGAAAGTATGAGGGGACCGGATGTAAAATGCAAACCTATTACCAATGTTCTGTACGGGCAACGCGAGTGCCCCTGCTGCTAAACGGAACTACATTGCGGGTTTAACACACATTCACGAGATATTAGAGTTTGACGTACTCTCCGCAATTAATTGCGAAGAATCTTATGCAGATTCGTGGGAATCCACAACGGGACCGCCATGCCCCGGTTACTGCTACCCGAAGGCTCACAGTTATTATTCTGCTTTCCAACGCTGTGCCGGCACCCTTTATAAACATTTCGCACGTTCAGAGAGGCGGGCTATCCCTGCATTGGAAATGCGAGGCTTGCGCTGCCCCCTGCGCCCCCGATACTGTCAATATCATCTCCGAGTGTGCGGCTGATAAACACAGTACGGCTCTTCTGCGAGATAATCGCCGGTCGCCGAGTATGCGCGGGCACGGCATCCGCCGCAAACCCGTCTGTACTCACAGATTCCGCATTTCCCTTTCAGCTTACCCTCATCGCGCAGATCCTGAAAGACCTTCGCGTGGTCCCATATCTCCTTAAAACGCGTCTCCCTGATATTTCCTGCAAGAACCGGCAGGTATCCACATGGATATACCCCGCCAGTCCGTGAGATGAAACAGAAACCTGTGCCGCCGAGACAGCCCTTTGTCATCGCCTCAAAGCCGTGAGTTTCCACGCTGACCTTGATCCCTTCTTCTTTTGCACGCTCCCGCATGATCCTGAAATAATGTGGCGCACACGTCGCCTTCAACTGAAGCCCAACTTTGCCCCGCTGGTCATAGAACCAGTTTAAGATCCGCTCGTATTCATCCGGCGGTATCTCGTCCGCCTCCTGCCCGCGCCCGGTCGGGACGAGGAGGAATATATGGAGTGCATCCGCGCCAAGATCGGTGCTGAGATCAAGGATTTTTGGAATTTCGTCGATGTTTTCCTTTGCTATCGTGGTGTTGATCTGCAGGCTGATACCTACCTTCAGAATTTCGGATATTCCGCGCATTGCCCCGTCATAGGCTCCCGAAACCCCGCGAAACGCGTCATGCGTCTTCGCATTCGCACCATCGATGCTTACGCTGATCCGGGATATGCCCGCGCTCTTCAGCCTCTCTGCAACATCCCGGGTAACCGGCGTACCGTTGGTCGCAAGCACGACCCGAAGCCCCTTATCGACGCCGTATCTTGCTATTTCATACACGTCGCCACGCATCAGTGGCTCCCCGCCACTCAGGATGAGTATCGGGCTTGCAAAGTCTGCGATCTCGTCGATCAGGCGGAATGCCTCGTCTGTGGACAGTTCGTCAGGATCCGGAGTCTCGGTGGACGAGCCGCGACAATGCTTGCATCTGAGGTTGCAGGCTCCGGTAAGCTCCCATGCGATCAGGCGCGGTTTTATCTCTTTCATTATAGTTCCTGCTATGGTCTGTCACCGTTATCACTGTTTGTCAATGCCGGATCATCTCCAGCACATCACATATCTTGTTTATCGTACCTGCAACGGTCTGCATCCCCATAACGTCTGACTCTGCCGGTGCATACACGATTCCACCGAAATGGTTGTTATCACCAACCACGATCATCCCGTGTATGTGCATCCAGTCGTGGATCGCCTGGATCGTCTTCTCCTGCCCGCCATTACGCGAGCCTCCGACAGCGATCGCACCCCCAATCTTGCCGGACAGCAAAAACCCATGTATTCGGAACGGACGCGTCCTGTCAAAGAGCGCCTTCAATTGAGCGGTCATGCACCCGAAGTAGACGGGCGAGGCGACAACGATTGCATCCGCATCTTCGAGCCGGGCGTATAACCCGGTCATATCGTCCTCGATCGCGCACTGTTTAACGTCCTTACACCCATCACATGCTGTGCACGGGGCGATGGTATGTTCGGAGAGGAAGATTCGATCCACCTCAAACCCCCTGTTCTCTGCTATGCTAAGTGCGGTGTTGACCAGTTGTTCGCTGTTCTGGTGCATCCTTGGACTTCCGGATATTCCTGTGATCTTCATGGTAATCCCTCGCGCATAGTCCGGCATAAGACTTAAGTGGACTTATTGTTTATGTAGATGATTGTTATGTCGTATTGCCATATTGCATCGCGCATACATCGGTGATGTCCACGCAGGTCACCACGCCACCACGCCACCGGTTTCGTAGTATATGATTAGAGTTACAACAGCGCGTTTCCGTAACAGAATGCCATTATAAGTAACATTATCCGGGTATATCGTTAGTTGACTGGTGCGTGTAGGTGGCGGACCCGGTATGACCAATACAAACAAAAAACGCTATGCAGCAACTGTCTATCCCGCACACACGATCCGTGTGTTGCCTGCGATCCTCCGAATCCTCCATGAATAATCATGTAGGAACGAAAAGTTTATATAACATATCTATGATTATGGTTAGTTGCACCAATAGATTTCAGACCACGCATACTCTGGTATCATGCATGTCAGTTCGTGAGGCAATTGTGACATGCGATTTGCTCTGATGGTGATGCTACGTGGGTTATGTCAGGGTTGCGCAGGAATGGTTTGTTGAGTTGTAATAATATAGGAGGAACATAACGTGGCAGACAAAATAGACCTCTATGATGACAGAGGAAAACTGTTAAAGAGCGACGTCGACCTTCAGGCTATAAGCCCCCTCAAGAACTCGGCTATTTTGGGTATGGTTAATACCGTTAAGAGAACGGTAGCTGTAAACCTCGCCGGTATTGAGAAGGCATGCAAGAACGCAAGCTATGGTGGACAGAGTCGAAACCTTCCGGGCTGCGAAGTCGATATTGATCCGACAGCAAGGGCAGACAAGATCGCTGCACGAGTCAAGGAACTGATTCAGGTCGAAAAGGGCGATGACACTGAAGTCGCAGTTCTTGGCGGCGGGAAATTCTTGCGAGTTGCAGCACCGACCAGGAGAATCGAG
>CBDUQO010000144.1:0-5668 GCA_965369365.1 uncultured Methanosarcinales archaeon | reverse complement strand
TAAGCCGGGGTCAGCGCCAGCGTCTCGCGGTGGCATCCATCCTTGCGATGGAGCCGGACATCATCGTGCTCGACGAGCCCACCACCGGGCAGGACTGGGGGCATGTGAACAAGTTTCTGCGGCAGATCCGGCATCTGAATGAACTCGGGAAGACGATCATCCTCATAACTCACGATATGAACCTCGTGGCGGAATATGCCCGACGGACGGTTGTGATGGACAAGGGCAAGATCGTGCTGGATGGGGATACGAGATACGTCTTTTCAAAGCGGGAAATCCTGGAAAAAACCGGAATAACGCTGCCAGTCATCACCAGACTCTCGCCCGACCTCCTGAAGGCAGGGGTAGATATTCCACCGCTCCTGACCGTCAAGGAGTTAAGCGAGATTGCTTTTGGGGACGGCGGGGAGGGGTACCTTTCAGGAGGTTGATGGTACGGAGGAAGTATCGTTATGTAAGCGGTATGATCACAATTACGTAGATCAGAATCAATGAACATCCGATCGTGCGGCAGACCGATGTCTAAAGAATTAACTGAAGAGGAGATGCTGGAAGAAGCTTTGAAAGACCCTAAAATAAGAGAGATTTGGGGCGCTTTACGGGATATGTTCCCGGAAGCAGCTGCGGAGTGTGTGGAGAGGCAAGCACAAGATTTGGCACCTGTGCATCTAATGGGGCTTGCGAGAACCGGGAAAATCAAGATTGCAGTCTCCGAATACTCGTTTCATGAGGCGGACGGTTCGCCTAACAGAAAACATAATAAACGAGCTTACAAAGTTGATGATGCTTTATCAGTACTCGGACAGATAGGTCTTGGCGTTTAGATGATGTTTGAGTCCTGAATGAGCGTCAAGAGGGTGATGGTTGGGTGTGGGCGGTTCGGGGATAGAGGCTGATTGATACGACACGGTCGATTGCATGAACGAGAGCGAGATAATACGGGCTTATGGCGAGACCATCTTCGAGCGCGGTCTTGGGTATTTCAGGGCGGGAAGAGTTACAAACGTGATGAAGTTTCGCGGGAGGCTGATCGGGGAGGTTTCGGGAACCGTTGGATATACGACCGAGGTGGATCCGGACGATCTGGAGTGCAACTGCTCCTGCCCGTATGGGGGAAATTGTAAACACGGTGTTGCTGTGCTCCTCCAGTACCTGGATGGAAGGTATGTCGATTGCGATGAGATCATGGAACGGGTGGAGGAGATGGATCGGGACGAACTCCTTGATGTTGTGGAAGAATTTGTACGCCTGAACCCCGCGAGTCTGATGCACCTGCACGTCCATCCGGTGATCGGCGAGGAAGAACCGGGTGAGGCGCAGATCAAAGCACTGGGTGGGCGGATACGATCGATGCTGCAGGGCATTGTGGATTATGGATATGCAGATAGAGAATTTGCAGACGATCTTTCGGGATTAATACGATTCAATAAGGTACTGCTCACGAAAGAACAGATATTCTACATAATAGAGTTCCTTGCGAACAACTCTGATGAGTATGGATATTTCTACGATGATTATGCCGATGATTACTTCGGCGAGGAGATATTTGAGAACCTGTGCGACGCGTTTGTGAGAAAAGAGCTGGAGGCTTCCGACTTTGGGCGGTTGAAGGAGCTATGGGGGGTGGATGGTTGTAATATGCTCGGTCCGTTCTTCTGTAGGATGGCTAAGGTGGATAATGCGGAGGTTTTAGTTGAGTTTAAGGGACATATCCGGGAATTTCTGAATGCGCAGACTTATGTGGAGTTTTTAATAAACTGCGGACTTGTTGACGAAGCAAGGGAGTTAATTGAGGAGGGGGAGTCTCTGTTTAATGGGAGCCGGTTCAGGTCGTATCTGCGGATTGATAAGAAGGCTGCAATAGAGTTTACCAGGAGAAAGGGGTTCTATTCCAGTTTGATACAATATTACCACGAGACCGGGGCGCATGATGAAGCAGTTAATCTCTTTTTGGAAGTGGTGCGGGATTGCTCACTGAAGGATCAGCTGGACCGGAGTTCATATTTCTACGGAGATGTTCTTGATTTTATAAAGAAGAGTGTATCGCTTGATAAATCCGAAACAGATGGTGCTTTGCGTGATCGGTTTGAGATTTGCTATTCTACGGAGTGTTATGATGTCTGCGTCGATTCCGGCATGGAGCTGGGTGATAAAGAACTTCTGCGGAGGTTGATCAGGAAAGAGAGAACTTACAGCTTCGGTATGGGATCGAAAATGGAACTACTATCGTATCTGCTGGATGAATACCCGGAGGAGGTGGCAGGAGAGTTGAAAGCGCTTGCATCATCGCTGATCGAGGCAATGGGGAGCTGTTCGTATGAGGCGGCGGCAGATTGTGTCTTTCGGCTCAAGGAGCTTGTTCCTGATGCTGAATGGAGGGAGTATGTGAAGGGGGTTTATGATCGGCATTATCGGAAGATAAATCTCTGGAAGGAGTTTAAGAGGCGAGGTGTTGTGCTTAAGCGGAGGAAGGGCGTTGTTGAGCTGAAGTCCTGACTTTAGGTGAATTGAAATAGGAGGTCCTTCCATCGTCACAGAAAACATATAAAATTACAAAGGACGTCAACGCGATTGAAGAATGGACGTTTGTGAAGGGTGGAACATACCATACCTGCATGACTCATTTTGGACCGCAATTTACGTTTCACCGAAAACCGGGTTAGAAGTGTGAAATAGATTGATAAAAAAGAAGCAGCACTGGAGGAGCGGTGATACGTGTAAGCAACAACAAAGTTTAATATGGATTTGTAGCATGTTATACACATACGAAAATGAGCACAGTACTACATAGATTGTCGGAAGAAATAGGGATTGAGGAGAGCGAACTGGTTAGCAGGGGTGTCCGGGCATACCTCAGGTCTGAACTGGGGAAAATAGAGGCACAGCTCTATGCTCTTTGTCATAAATACGGAATAAAATCTATTTACGAGCTTGAGCGTGCCATAGAAAAGGGCGAAGTAGTGGAGTCGGATGTCCTGGACGATCTGATGAGCATGGATTATCTGGAATTCGAGAAGACCAAACTGAAGAACCTGCTCAGGGCTGTAAAATGACCGATTCACTGCTGTTACGGCTGGCAGGTATCGCAGAAATGGAATTCGCTGATGTTACTACCGGATACGAGATAAAACAGGGGAAACTGAGAATATATATCGTGGATGGAACATTTCCGGACGTATGGTTCTCAAAACAGCTTCAGGGAAGATATGCGTATCACTGGGAACGGAGGCGTATAAATAACACCATCTACCGCTGGGACAATGCGAAGCATGAAATATGGATGAATGTCAGGACGTTTCCACACCATTTTCATAATCGCACGGATGATAATGTAAGCGAGAGTTTTTTGCCGAGCGATCCGGATGCGGCGATTAGATTTGTTTTGGGATTTGTCCGAGACGTTATTTACAGAGGCAGAAGGGGGGAAGGCGCGGGATAAAAGTTTAAATATACCCGCTTAACACTTAATTATGCTGCACGCAACCCGAAAAACAGTCGCTATTTGATGGGAGCAGGTTCAGGTTATATCTGTGAATTGATGAGGATGCCGCGATAGCGTTTGCCCGGAGAGCGGGGTTCTATTCCAGTTTGATACAATACTACCACGAGACCGGGGCGCATGATGAAACAGTTAATCTCTTTTTGGAAGTGGTGCGGGATTGCTCACTGAAGGATCAGCTGGACCGGAGTTCATATTTCTACGGAGATGTTCTTGATTTTATAAAGAAGAGTGTATCGCTTGATAAATCCGAAACAGATGGTGCTTTGCGTGATCGGTTTGAGATTTGCTATTCTACGGAGTGTTATGATGTCTGCGTCGATTCCGGCATGGAGCTGGGTGATAAAGAACTTCTGCGGAGGTTGATCAGGAAAGAGAGAACTTACAGCTTCGGTATGGGATCGAAAATGGAACTACTATCGTATCTGCTGGATGAATACCCGGAGGAGGTGGCAGGAGAGTTGAAAGCGCTTGCATCATCGCTGATCGAGGCAATGGGGAGCTGTTCGTATGAGGCGGCGGCAGATTGTGTCTTTCGGCTCAAGGAGCTTGTTCCTGATGCTGAATGGAGGGAGTATGTGAAGGGGGTTTATGATCGGCATTATCGGAAGATAAATCTCTGGAAGGAGTTTAAGAGGCGAGGTGTTGTGCTTAAGCGGAGGAAGGGCGTTGTTGAGATGGTGGGGTAGGTGAGGGCGGAGCGATGATCGTGCACGATAAGATTGACAGGGGGCTACGATTAGGGAAAGAACATACCCAACAGAACCAGAGCACCCGGATGAATCAAGAGCCACAACATACCAGAACATCTATAAACAATCGTGAAAGAAGAGTTGTGCAGGTGACAATATGCTTCAGATTTATGCAAATGGTAGTTTTGTGCCGCAAGATCAAGCGGTGACCTCGATCTACGATCATGGTTTCTTATACGGTGATGGTGTGTTTGAGGGAATACGCGCGTATAACGGACGTGTTTTTCGCCTGGATGAGCATATCGATCGGTTATATGACTCGGCAAAGGCGATTCTGCTAAAAATCCCGCTGACAAAGGCGGAGATGAAGGACGCTGTTCTCGAGACGCTCCGGGTTAACAACCTGACAGATGCGTACATACGACCGATCATATCAAGAGGGGTCGGCGATCTCGGGCTGGATCCTGAGAAGTGCACCACACCAAATATCTTCATCATAACCCAGCCATGGGGTGCGATGTACGGTGATCTGTATGAGAAGGGACTTACCGCAGTCACGGTCACTGTACGCCGAAACGCGCCCGAATCGCTCTCGCCGAATATTAAATCGCTCAATTACCTAAATAACATCCTTGCAAAGATCGAAGCAAATCTGGGTGGCGGCGATGAAGCGATCATGCTTGACGTACATGGGAATATATCGGAAGGATCCGGCGACAACATCTTTGTTGTGAAAAACGGCGTTATCTCGACGCCACCAACCTTAAACAACCTCCGCGGGATCACGCGTGCATGTGTGATCGAGATCGCACACGGTCTTGGCTGGCAGGTCCATGAGACCAATCTCGGGCTCTTTGATGTATACACAGCAGACGAGGTGTTTGTGACCGGCACTGCTGCTGAGGTTGCGCCGATCACAGATGTCGACGGGCGCGAAATTGGCGACGGGAGGGTTGGCAGCATCACAACGAAACTGATGCAGGAGTTTAAGAAACTGACGCAGACCGATGGCACGCCGATTTAGGGCGGGACAATTCCCCCTCGGAAATACAACAAACGTACGTGTTTAGCTAACCACAAGATTGCACGGATTTCCACGAGAACGTATGATGGGGCTGGATATAAAATGCAAACATATCATCAATATCTTATAGGTACTACCATCTTCTTGTGTTAATCCCGTGGTTTTTCGCCTCAGCTAAACACGTACACCTGAATAATGAACGCGTCACCACAAGAAAATATCGCAACCGCCGCATAGGAGATTTTTTGAAAGAGTTGCATCTTACAGAAGGGCAGGGTACGGGTTTTCCAAAAATAAAGCGGGTGATGAAGGAGAACGGGTCTCTGGAACCGGTTTTTGAAACTGATAGCGATCGCAATTATTTCATGACGACCCTGGCTGCCCACCCAGAGGCGCGGGTCAGTGAGCAAGTCAGTGAGCAAGTCAGTGAGCAAGTCAGTGAGCAAGTCAGTG
>CBDUQO010000143.1:0-5684 GCA_965369365.1 uncultured Methanosarcinales archaeon | reverse complement strand
TATACCTCGTAAACATGGACGGGTACATGATAACACCCTCACGGTTTACGGATGACACGTTCCTAAAACAGAAGGTCACAACAGGGCATCTTGGGGGTGAACCTAAAAACCTCAAAGATATAGGGGAAGGGGAATACGGGCATGAACTCATCACATGCAAGAATTATCTGGGAACAGATGTTATCAGGACGCATACGCACATAGATGAGGTGGGATGGACCGTGATCGCTGAGATGAGCGAAGAGGAGGCGTTTGCACAGGTTACCAGGCTTACACGCATGATGCTTGCAATTCTCGCAGTTCTTGTTGTCGGGGGGCTTGGATGTTCCATCGCAATCTCCGGAACACTTGCAGAACCGCTTCTTACGCTCTCCGGTGGTGTTGAGAAGATCGAGAAGGGTGATCTTGATTACAAAGTCGGGACAGACGCTGATGATGAGATCGGGGATCTCTCACGATCCATCGACCGGATGACCGGTGAACTCAAGAGATCAAGGATGGAACTGGTGGAGCACAACGCACGTCTTGAGGATCAGGTCGAGGAGCGGACCAGAAAACTCACTGAATCAGAGGAATATCTAAAAGAACTCGTAGATATGCTGAGAATCTCGCAGGAGGGCTTGTCTGCACCGGTTGTTCAGCTTGGGGGCGGAATCCTTGCGCTGCCACTGATCGGGATGATCGATGAGCACAGGATCGCAACGATCATGGAGACGCTTCTTTCAAAGATCACAGAGACGCAGTCAGATGTCGTGATACTGGACGTAACAGGCGTTTACGAGATTGATACTTATGTGACGGGTCAACTGATCCGGATTGTCAGAGCCACGCAACTGCTCGGCGCAACATGCATAGTCACAGGAGTGCGCCCCGAGTCTGCGCATACGCTCGTTGAGCTTGGCGTGGACACGTCAGAACTCAGGACAAGGCGGACGTTGCAGGATGGCTTGCGGTACGCGCAGAAGCTCGTGGGCGAAGAGGAGGACAAAGGCGGATGATCTTATGCATTCATCCCGCGGTCAGACGTTTTGACCGGTGCCGGTAGCGCATTTTAAGAATGTAGAGAACCAACTGTTGAACGTGACTCGCATAGACCCGGGTGACTTCGGAATCCTCGACGGAATCTCCGAAGTGATCGCAACGACGAGATCGGAATCAGGCGTTCCGAATGCAGCACCTATCGGCATCATCAGAAACAATCGCAGCCACGGCAGTCATGGCAGCCATCGCAACGGTGGCGACCAAATATGTGTGCGAATCTTTTCCGGATCGCACACGCGGCAAAACGTTATTGAAACTGGTGAAATGGTTGCAAACATTATCCGCGATCCGGTTATGTATGTAGATTCGACATTCGGCGATATTGATCCGGATATGTTCGAATATCCTGATACTGGGGGCTGCCCTGCCCTAAAACACGCGAATGCGTGGCTGCTGTTTGAATGCAAGCAGTCAAAAGGGAATCTATTTGAATTAACCACTGTAAAAGGGGTAGTATGCAATACACCGGTGGTAGGCGTGAACCGGGGTTTTAATGCAGTCATTGAATCGCTTGTACATGCCACACGGTACCAGTTGAAGCGGGATCCGAAATATCTTGATTTGATCAGGCATTATGAGCAAATTGTCCGGGTATGTGGTGGAACCCGTGAGAAAGAGGCGATCGTAAAACTCAAAGAGATTATGGAGGGACTGTCATGAAATCAAAACTCGAATGTATCCCCTGCCTTCTGAAACAATCGCTCAACGCCACAGGGGTGGTGACTGACGACCCTGTAGTACAGGAGAAAGTGCTGAAATCCGTGATGCTGGTGTTACAGGACATGCCGCTCAACAAGAGTCCGCCATCCATTGCGCACGCCGTGTACTCCATAGTACACGATATCACTGGCTGCGATGATCCGTACAGTGAGCTTAAAGCAGAATACAACGCCATTGCGATGGAGATGTATCCATGCCTCAAGGGGCTCGTAGATGAATCGGAAGATCGACTTTTTACCGCGATAAAACTTGCGATTGCCGGAAATATCATTGACTTTGGGGCAGATATCCAGTTCAACATCAGAACGACAATAAAAGATACTCTGGCGCAAGAATTTGCAATAAATGACTATCCCGAGTTTGTGGAATCACTCGAAAAATCAGAGAATATTCTGTATCTTGCAGACAATGCCGGGGAAGTGGTTTTCGATCGGATATTAATTGAAGAGCTCAACGATCGTGCCAATATCATATATGCAGTCAAAAAGAATCCAATCATCAACGATGCGACGACGGATGATGCGATCTTCTGTGGAATCGACGCTCTTGCAGAGATCGTCACGACCGCGGATACGCCGGGCACGATCCTTGAGCGATGCGATCCTGAGTTTGTTGCCACATACCGATCGGCTGACATGATCATCAGCAAGGGGCAAGGAAACTATGAATCACTAAGTGAAGAGGATGGTAACATATTCTTCATGCTGCTTGCAAAATGCCCCGTGATCGCAGCCGACCTCGGTGTCGAGCTCAGGGGGGCGGTGCTGAAACATAAGAGCGATGTTATGTGAAGAGACGGCACGATCTGACAAGTCTTCATGGGTTCCTGCGGCAGATCTTTTCAGTGCGTGGGCGAAGCCTTCCTCGCAAACCTTTCACAAAAGTTCGATCAAAATCGGCTCTTCGTTATTTCATGGTGGTAGTTGGAAGTCAAGGTACTATATCAGGGGGCGTCTCGCGTGAGCACTTCCAAGTATCTTTCCCCCATGCGTTGTTACTGAAAACCACTCGATCCCCCCACCGTGTCGTACGGCATACTCATCCCGTTCCTTCTCATATCCAAAGTCAAGCAGCCCGAATAACTTGAGTGCTGGCACGATTCGCTCTGCAAAGATAATTGTGGCGAGGAAATTCATCAGCAGATATGTCTCCATCTCCCCCATGCCCCCGATCTCCATACTGATCCTCCGCGTCTCCTCAACGAAATTGTATCTCCTGCCCGGCTCACACCTTGCAAGGTGTGCCGCGATAACGTCCTGTGCTGACTGCGCCCCGTCAAAGCCAGTAGAACACAGTGATGACAACAATTGGTTCCACTCTGCCAGGTTCCAGAGTGCATCAAATAGTACGACGAACTGCTCTTTCGGCGAGAGGTTCGTGAAGACATCAATCCGCGGGGTTGCCTCCAGCCTGTTTTTCTCAGTCACGACCACGAGATTCAGGGTTTTAGTAAGATTATAAAAGAGATGAATGGTTCGTGAATCAGGCTGGTTTGCGCTGCTCTTTAGCTCTTCAGGACTTTCCATCAGTTTATTCAGTGCAAAAAGATCTTTTCTGCGGATGAAACTGTTTGCAGTTGTCAGTTTCATACTACCATTGGAGACTATGTATCGCAGGAATGTCCGGAAATCGTCAAGAACTGCTGTCTTGCCTGATATATCCTCATCTGTGAACGCCTGGCTGATCGCTGAATTCACATCGAAGGGCGGGCTTTTATCCGTTGCTTCTTCCACAGTACCACCATCAAGACTACCGAAGAACCATCGCTCATAATCCGCATCCCATGTGTCAGAGTAAGGATCAAGTTCAGAGTATGCATCAAGCCTGCAGACGTATCTCTCAGGGTTTTTGCAGGCATCAAGGATATCATCCAGTTCTTCGTCATCCAGATATCCTCTTTCATGGAGAAACTTGTAGAACTTCTTGAAGGAGGCAGGAACCCGGCGAAGATCGCTTCTGCTGCTTGCGACCTTTCTGATATACCAGCATCCTAAATATTCCTCGATATCCATTCCTGTAACATCTGTGAGGGTGCCCAGCGAATATCCTTCGAGGTATGTCGCGAATAAATCAATCTCGCTGGCATGATTTGATGCAGTCTTCTTGTTGAGTCCTTTCTCTACGGTCAGATGCTTGTAAAATGCTGTAACAAGTTCTTCAGCTCCACCATCCGGTTTATCATCACCTGTCATGAGAGACCTCTATTGTATACCGCGCTATTCACCATAAAGTTGTGTTTGGAATCCATAATAAGGGTACTGTCGTGCTCTCGGGGTCTGCACCCCCGTTAAGTCGCCTTGACTTCCAGCTACCCACTTGGAATAGCGAAGAGCTGTTCAGAAGTGAGGGTATTCGGACATACTGATGAGGATTTAGCGTAAAAATGACATAGAAGTCTACCGGTTTCTAAAACGTAAGTAGTTACAAAATCTGATCGCTATGGCGCGTAGCAAAGACCATCCGGAACGTGAATTTTACATCCGCATGACCCACAAATTCGGCTGGTCCGGGAACGTGCTTATCCATCGGATCGAGAACCAGAGCTACGAAAAGACCCTTCGGTCAGACCAACTTCGATAAGGCGCTAACACCTGGGTCAGCAGCACCGTAACCAGGAGATCGGTTAGTTTAAATATAGTGGCTGAGTATATTACTACAGATGGGGCGTGTGATCTACGTGGGAGGCTTACTGTCGCTGTAGCTTACCGCCGTTAACCGGTCAACAGCATACGAGTATGATAAACGGCATGCAATCACCGTGCGGAAGCCCTGTATCTAACACGCCCATCGACGTGAGGTGTATCTCATGACTGAAGAAGAAGTTAGAATAGAATCCAAAAGGGAGATATACGACAGTCTTCCAAAACTCGTCGTGTATGTGAGTATTGCAATCTTAATTTACCTGTTTGCAATACTGGTGTTTGTACCGCTCGGAAACGGGCTTGACATCCTGGGGGTGTCCACGGCGACCGTCATAAGCGCTATCGCCATCTTGGCGATACTGGTACTGTTGTTGCGCAGTTCCCGGGAGATCAAGGATCTGTGTAATGCGATCGGTGGCTTGATAGCGGTCAATGTTGGCAGAGAAGGCGCAAGTGATGATGAGGTTGCGCATTACCAGAAGGCTGTGAAGGGCATTGTATATGTATTTGCAGTGGTCGTCGCGTTCCTGTTCATCGGTTCGCTGCTTACCAAGATATCAGAAGGAGCCGCAGGAGTTCTGCTCATAGTGATATTCCTGTGGGCGGTATGCACGCTGTATTCATCCGGAATGGCAATATCATCTGAAATCGAAGCGACAGCAAACGAAATAGCACAAAAACTGGAGACAAGTGCTGCAAAACCGGAGGAAGAATATTGAAATGAGCCATTCTGGCTTATTTTTATTTTTTAGGTAATTTTATGGAATCAATAAATAAATTAGTAATGCAGATTGCATTATTGATTATTACTGTACTGCCATTTATGGCATATATGGGGCTGAATACGGTTGAGTATACCAGTGAATCCACCCGGGATGCAGTAGAGGTCATCAACAATAATATCCACACTGCAATCTGTTTTATTGCCGATATAATAGAACCATTCACCCCGCCGGAGTTGGGCACCGCTCATGACCTATTGATGTCTGGTATATTGATCGCCGGAATGCTACTCACCGTGGTTTTAGCGGCGCTCATCGTAAAGACGAGCGCAAAGATCATCACCGATTGGGCTATGGGAAAAGATGTCTGATATAAGTATTTTAAAGCTCTACCTGGGCGCGTGTGTCCTGATAACGGCTCTATTCATGTATCTGGTTCTTGCCGGTATTTATAAGGTAATCTTTATTTTTTTAGTTATACTGACACTGGTGGTATTGGCACATCCCGATGTACGGAAAGTACTTTCAAAAGCCCTGTGCGACCTGATTCGTTGAGATA
>CBDUQO010000142.1:0-5704 GCA_965369365.1 uncultured Methanosarcinales archaeon | reverse complement strand
TCACCCGATCACCTCGTTTCCAAGCAGCGTATCCTCAACAGCGTGTGTCCACCTGAAGATACGGTCGAGTGCGATAATCAGGATCATTATGAAAAACGCCCCGAACACCGCGGCATATCGCAGAAAAACGGCGACGAGTTCTGTGTGTGCGTCGTCGACCGTAACAAGCATCTCCTCGATCTGCGATGCCTGCTCGTCGCCGTGTTTTGTGTATAATTCGTAAGCAGTGGCAAGTTCTCTTTCAGAAGTCCTTGCAGAGAGAATGCCCGTTACAATGGTTCTCAGGTTGGTTGAATTGTTAAGTCCGCTCATAGCCTGCTCAAAGTTCGTCTCTCCGACACCGAACGACTCGTCTGCAACCTCCATGTCGAACCGGTACTCGGACTCAAGTTCCTTCACCTTGAGATCCACGTATGTCGTCTTTGTGAGATCCTCTGCCTCCCTGTATGCGATCCGAGCCTGCTCGTAGTAATTGATCGAGAGGCGTGTATCGTTCTCACTCTCGGCAAGCTCCTCAAAATAAACACCCTGATCCGTGAAAAAATGCGTCAGCGCCATTCTTGGATAAATCGTGATAAAATTCTCTTTTGCCTGATTATATCCGTCAAGCGTGTCTATATCACCCTTCAACTGGGTAGCCTTAGTCAGCGCGGTTTCATGCGACTGCGGATCGCCTTTTGATGCGAGATCATTGATCTCATCGAATTTCAGGAGAATGCCGCCCTGCCCTGCCGCAAGGTTCACCCACTTCCTCGTCGTGGCGGTGATCTGGTTTGTAGGAAGGGTTTGCAGTGTAATCAGGATCTGTTTGTGCATAAGGTCGAGTTCCTGATACCTTGCAAGCACAGGCGGTTTCACCTCACTTGCCTGCTCGACCAGTTCCCGTTTCAGCGCATCGTCTCCAAACGCGGGTGCTGCGAGCAAGGATAGCACTGCAACAGCCGCCAACAGAGCAGTCACCAGATCAATCGCACGAACCATAATATAACCACCACGAAAAACCATATATGCGTTGCGGTTAATCCGGGAATATGGTAGGTTTTCTGATCGGTGCCGGACATGCAGGGAGTGCGCTTCTGGATGCTGTCTGCGAGCGTGGTGCAGGAAAGAACCCGCGAATCGCGATCAATCCGAGGGTTGCACTTGAACATGTCAGGAAGAGGGAGCAGTACCTGCTGACCGATAAAGGATTCTTCGGATCAGGTGACGACGAAGTCGGGCGCCGGGATTTTGCCGATACCGCAGCATCTGCATCTGCAATGGACTCGTGTGACACCACGCTGCTCGGATTGCTGAACGATAACATCCGGGACGTTGATTTCGCAATTATTTTCTTGGGTCTTGGCGGAATCACCGGACCCGGGATATCGCCGATCATAGCACGCGTGCTAAGCGACCTTAACATACCGACCATGGTCTTTGGCGCGCTGCCCGCCCGGACCGGAACCGGTGCAGATGCGCATGCACAGTACCGGAACGTTGACTATGCGGTCGAGCATCTCAAGAAATATACTGACGCGTTCATCCTGATGGATAACCAGCGCATCGCCTACACAAGCAACATCGAGAGCGCGTATCCGCATTTCAACCAGTATGCTGCTGCTGTTATCTCTGACATCCTGTCCGGATCCGACCCGAAGGTGAGCACCGCATCAAGCCTTAGTGTCAGGGACATTCTGTCATGCATATCCCTCCCGGAAGGTGGTTTTTCCGTGTTCGGGCGTGCAAGCGTACTGTCAAAAGACCTGCCCGGATATTTCATCCCGGTAGGAGGGCACAAACCGATCGATGTGCCGACACTGATAGGCGTCGCTGTCGAGAAGCAGTCGATGGATGCGGATACGAAGGCTGCCCGAAAGAGCACTGCGCTGCTCAGGGTGCCGCCATGGTACATGAAAAAGGAAAACGCGATCGATACAGGATCCATAGAGCGATTTTTATATGAAAACTCACCGACTGACCACAATCTTGGGATCTCACTCACAAAGAAGCGGCTTGTTACACTGACGATGCTGTTTACATACCAGTATGGCGATCTGTCCGAATTCCTGACAGTTGGTCAGTAAGATCAGCGATCCAGGGGATGCCGTGGCTGGATCTTTTCTGCGACCAATCGAAACGTCGACTGATCGATCAGCCATCTTTGAGCCTTTCCACATATCCACACTGGACGCTTACCCGACCAGACACCGTATGCACATCTTTTCCGGAAATCCGCCGGATATAAACAAGCCTCTCGCCGGCGACTGGGATAATGGTGGGATCGACACGACTGGCATCCACAACTACACGACCGCGAATTTTTCACTTGATAGTGGCTTGAACATCAGTTTCGGCATCTCCGGCGATATTCCGATCACAGGAGGCTGGAATGGCAATGGATATGACACGATCGGCGTCTTCCGTCCATCCACTACTCAGTTCTTCTTTGATTATGATAACGATGGCGTCTCTGATATGAACGCAACGTTTGGGGTCATCGGTGACATTCCGGTTGTTGGAGACTGGGGTGGTGATGGGGATGATAACATCGGTGTATTTCGGCAGAATCATTCTGGTACCGGACTTACGAGGTTCTTCCTTGATTTCGATAACAGTGGTGGGGCTGCTGACCAGAGCGTGGCATTTGACGAGCCTGATGATCTGCCTGTTATCGGGGACTGGGACGGCGACGGGGATGATAATATCGGGCTGTACCGCCCAGGCAGTAGTACCGGCGTATTTTATCTGGATATCGATAACGATGGCGGGGCTGCTGATATCGTAACGCCTGAGTACGGGGATTTTGGCGATATCCCGATTGCCGGAGATTGGGATGGTGATTCCGATGATAATATCGGAGTTTATCGACCGGATACCGGGGAGTTTTTCTTGGATGCAACAGTTCCAGATGTTTTACCGTCGAAGACGATCTATGTGGATGATGATTTCAGTGATGATCCTTCGGAGCATAGGTGGGATACGATTCAAGAAGGGGTGGATGATGCGGCTGATGGTGATACTGTGATTGTGTATGCTGGAGAGTATGTCGAGAATGTGGATGTGAATAAGTCCATAACGCTTCGGGGCGAGGGCGCGGAAGTGGTGACGGTGCGGGCAGCCTCAGTATATGATCCTGCACTTGAAGTGACCGCGGGTTGGGTGAGCATTTTGGGGTTTGTGGTGACGGGGGTGACTGGTGAGGGTGGTGCGGGGATTTACCTTGATAGTGTGAATCACTGCAACATTTCCGATAATATCGTATCTGGCAACTACCACGGGGTCAGTCCGGATGATTCGAGCAACAACACGTTATATAACAACACTGCATCGAACAACAACGTCGGCGGCATCGTACTATATGGCTTGAGCAACAACACACACACGAACAATACCTTCTCAAATGATGGATTCGCTGTTGGTGAGGATTCTTGCAGAAACATTGTCGAGAACAATACTGTGAACGGTAAGCCTCTTGCATACCTCGAGGATATCTCTAACTTTGTGATTCAAAACACGGGACAAGTTGTTCTCGTAAACTGTACCGACATCACTGTGGAAAATCTAAATCTCTCCAATACATGTGTCGGTATAGAACTCTTAAAAACTGATGATTGCAAGATAGTGAACAACATTATCTCGAACAATCAGTGTTATGGCATCGTCATGGGGTGGTCGAACAACAACACACTGACGAGTAACAATGCATCGGACAACTATTACGGCATCTACCTGTCATCTTCGAGTGACAACACCCTCCATCACAACAATCTCGCAGGCAACATCCACCACAACGCCTACGACACCTGCACCAACCAGTGGGACTCCGGCTCCGAGGGCAACTACTACTCCGACTACAACGGCACCAACCCCGGCGGCGACGGCATCGGCAAGGACCCCTACCTGATCCCCGGCGGCGGTGGCAGCATCGACCGCTTCCCGCTCATGCAGCCGTGGACTCCGCAGCAGTTAGGCGACCTCAACGGCGACAACCGGATCACCCCCGCAGACGCCGCGATCGCGCTTGCATTCGCAGCCGGTGGCGGTTCCGCTTCGTGCGACGCCGCGACACTTGATGCTGCTGATGTGAGCGGCGATGGGCGGGTCACATCGCTTGACGCGCTCATGATCCGGCAAGGCTGTGGCTGATTATATAGAATTATAAGAAGATATATTCCAATGATATTCACGACCCGCAGACCGCCTGATTTGACCGCCACCCCCTGCTGCCTACCTGCGGTGGATGCGCGATCACAGGTTTGTATCGGATGTTTTCAACGGTTACAACCAGAGGAATGCTTGATATAAAACATAAACAGAGAATAGATACTATGATGGAAGTAACCTTTCACAACAGGGAACTGGAAATAAAAGAGGTAATGGATATACTGCGTATGAAACCGAGACTTATCACGTTCATTTACGGACCGATAAACTCAGGGAAGACCGAACTGATCAGCCATCTGATTGAAGAACTGCCAGATGAGTATCTCCCATTCTACGTTAACCTGCGTGGGCGGTTTATTACAGGTTATGAAGATTTCCTCAATGTACTATTCGAGATTGACGAAGGGGGCGTGATCGATAACGTAAGTGAGTATGCAATGTCGATACTCCAGGATTTAAAGATCGTCAGCGGAATCCCGATGCCAGTAAATCTATTTGAGCAGATATTTGAGAGGAAGGATAAAAGTAAAGACGTCTTCAGATACATCGAACGTTTCTTTACTGAGGTATCAAAGAAGCGTGTCCCCGTGCTGATCATCGATGAGCTGCAGGTGATAGGCGATATGAAGATCGACGGACTCTTGATTTACAAGTTATTCAATTTCTTTGTGCGACTTACGAAAGAGTTGCATTTAGCGCATGTGCTCGTAGTAACGTCTGATTCGCTCTTTATCGAGCAAGTGTACAGCGAGGCGATGCTCTCCGGGCGATGCAGGTATCTCCTGGTTGATGACTTTGATTACGAGACGACTATGGATTTTTTAGACAGATACAACTTCAGTGATGCGGAGAAGAAAGCTGCATGGGATCACTGTGGCGGCAAGCCGATCTGTCTGGTTGAACTCGTGAACTCCGAAGACCGGAAAAAGAAGGTTAACGAAATGTTTAACATGACTTCCGGCAGGATAGAGACAGCACTCAAGGTTGTTAATGAACTCGGGGCTGAAATAGCAGTGGGTGACAAAATTTGCGATGTGCGCTATGAAAGCTTGATCGGCATCTTGAGAGAGTTTGTGGAGAGGGATGAGATCAATATGGGTGAGATTGATGAGATTTCGAAGCGATATTTTGTTAAAGAGAACATCCTCTTCGTGGATCCGCTTTATAAGATTATAAAACCGCAATCACGACTCAATCTGCTTGCGATACGCGATATGATGGAGAATGTGTAGGACTGGACTGACTATGTGGGACCCCGGCTCCGCAGGCAACTACTACACCGGCACCGACCCGTACCCGATCCCGGGCGGCAGCAGCATCGATCACTTCCCGCTCATACAGCCGTGGGCTGGCGGAACGCCGCAGAACGGCGACAACCAGATCACCCCCGCGGACGCCGCGATCGCGCTTGCAATCGCAGCCGGCGGTTCTGCCTCGTGCGACCCCGCAATGCTCGCCGCCGCTGATGTCAGTGGCGACAACCGCGTCACCTCACAATCCTACCGAATGTAGGATGTTTTTGATCAACCTTTTTGGAAAAAGGTTGGCGCTCATGATC
>CBDUQO010000141.1:0-5713 GCA_965369365.1 uncultured Methanosarcinales archaeon | reverse complement strand
ATGAATCAATGAATCAGGAAGGATTCCTCGCAATTCATTGCGGGGAGGATGTCAATACAAATACGTGAAAAAACAAAATGAATAAAGGCGATCACCTCATGAAAATCAAAGACAAATTCACTGAACTAAAATCCCGCGACGAAGGCGCGCTCATCGCGTACATCTGCGCTGGCGACCCGACGCCTGAGGCGACCACAGAGATCGTGCACGCACTGGTTTCGGGCGGCGCAGACATAATCGAACTCGGGCTCCCGTTCTCAGACCCGATCGCCGATGGTCCGACGATCCAGGCATCGATCGAACGTGCGCTTGACGCTGGCATGAACCCGGACATCTTCTTCGATCTCGTCAGATCGCTGGATGCTGATGTGGCTGCGAATGTCCCGCTCGTTGTTATGACGTACTACAACCTCATATTCAAGCGTGGACTCGAACGTTTCGTTACCGACTGCGTCGATAGCGGGATCACAGGCATTATCGTCCCCGACCTTCCGGTGGAGGAGTCAGACGATCTTGCCGCGCAATGCAAGAAGCACGGGGTTGACCTGATATTCCTGATTGCGCCAACCACATATCCTGAACGCATGAAGAGAATCGCGGTGAATGGTTCCGGTTTCATCTATCTCGTTGCAAGAACCGGCGTCACCGGGGCGAGGGATGATGTCGCGGAATCGACGCTCGCCCTGATCGATGAGGTGCGTGGCACAACCCACACGACTACACCACTTGCGGTCGGGTTTGGCATATCTACCGGAGATCAAGCGTCTACTATCATAAAGGAGGGTGCTGATGGCGTGATCGTTGGTTCAGCGTTCGTGGACATTATTGCAAACGGAAGTGCGGTACCAGAGCGCATCGAGGAGCTTGCGCGGGGGTTGAAGGCTGGCTGCCGTCACGGCTGACTGCACACCCCTAAAAACCGATACATTAAAGTTCAATCCGATCAGTGTATTATAATTCATCCGTAGCAGACAAGATATGTCATTACGACTACGGTGGTGCGTGATTCATGGACGAACAAACAATAAACGCCGTTAACACCATGCTGGACGAATCTCCAAAGAGGGGGTTTGAGGAAGGTGTGGAACTGGCGATTAACCTGAAGAATATCGATCTGAGCCAACCGCGTTTTCGGGTGGACGAAGAGATCATACTTCCGCATGGTCTTGGCAGACCAATCTCGGTTGCGGTCTTTGCACGTGGTGAGACTGCGATTGTGGCAAATAATGCGGGTGCCGACTTAATCATCGACCCGGATTTGATCGATGAGTATGGCGATGATAAAAACAAGGCAAGGAATCTTGCAAATGCACACGACTTTTTCATCGCGGAGACTGCATACATGCCAGCCATAGGAAAGAAGCTCGGTGCGATTCTCGGTCCCCGGGGCAAGATGCCAGAGCCGCTGACGCCTGATAAGGACATTGCCCAGATCATCAACAAGATACGGAACAGCATAAGAGTCAGGTCCAAGGACCGGAAGACTTTTCATGCGCCGGTCGGGCGCCGGAATATGCCAGCCAACGAGCTTGCTGAAAATATAGATACAGTGATCGCCAGACTTGAAGATGTGCTGGATAAGGGTGTGCAGAACATTCGGTCCATCTATGTGACGACGACGATGGGTAAATCTGCGAAGGTGAGGTGAGTTGTTATGGATAGACTGACAGAACATCACACATCACACATTCCACAGTGGAAGCTTGACGAGATTGAGAATATCAAGCAACTGGTAGGCAAGTATCCGGTGATGGGAATCGTGGGAATCCGCGACATACCTGCAAAGCAGTTACAGGAGATGCGCCGAAGTCTGAAAGGCATCGCAACGCTCCACCTTTATAGAAACAGCCTTCTGCGTCGCGCATTTGATCAGTGTGATGATACCCTCGGCGCGATGGATGCATACATCAACGATCAAACCGCGCTCATCTTTACAGACTTAAACCCGTTCAAACTATTCAAGCTGCTTGAGGCGAGCAAGACAAGTGCTCCGATCAAAGCAGGTGCATCCGCACCCGAAGACATCGTGGTGGAAGCAGGTCCGACCTCGTTTGCGCCAGGACCGATCATAGGTGATCTGCAGAACGCGGGCATACCTGCCAAGATCGATAAGGGCAAGGTTATGATCAAGGAGACGAAGGTCGTTGCACACGCAGGCAAACCGGTGTCAAGGGCGCTCTCTGAGATGCTCACGCGTCTTGAGATATATCCGATGACCGTCGGTCTCGATCTCCGTGCTGTTTACGATGCAGGTGCGGTACTTGAGGCGGGCGTTCTGAATATCAATGAGGCTGAGTATACGGACAACCTTGCAATAGCTGCCACACGCGCATTCAATCTTGCCATTGGCATTGCGTACCCATCGAATGCGACGATTACAACGCTGCTTTCGCAGGCATCAGCCGGTGCAAGGAATCTTGGTATAAATTCTGCCATACCCGCGACAGGTCTCGTCGATACACTGCTTCAGGTAGCGCAGTCGAAGGCAACCTCGCTTGCATGTACTATCGATGACCCCGCTGCGCTGGGGGATGCTTTGCAGGCTTTACTCCCGCAACAGGTAGCAGTAGAGGAAACAGCATCTGTTGCAGAGGCAACTGACGAGAAAGCGGAAGGTGCAGTGGATGGAGACTCGCAGGAAGCGGCAGAAGAAGAGTCAGCTGAAGAAAAAGAAGAGGAAGCGGCAGAAGGGCTTGGTCTTCTATTCGGATAACCTGACAACGAACGATCAACGAATAATCAATCATTAGAGGTGAACTAAATATGGAATATATATATGCAGCATTAATACTGCACAACGCAGAGAAGGATGTAACCGAACAGGGAATTACCAGCATACTCGATGCAGCAGGCGTCGATGTGGATGAATCAAGAGTAAAAGCACTTGTTGCAGCGCTTGATGGTGTTGACATCGAGAGTGCGATCGCACAGGCAGCAGTAGCACCTGTTGCGGCGACCGCGGCTGTAACGGCTCCCGCAGCACCGGCACCAGAAGCAGCACCAGAAGCAGAAGCAGCGGAAGAAGAGACAAAGGAAGAGGAAGAAGAGGCAGGAATGGCAGGTCTTGGCGCACTGTTCGGATAATCCTACACATGCAAGACTTATTGCAGAGATTATCAGACGCACACGGAATCTCCGGATACGAGGGCAGCGTTCGTGCGATTGTTGAGCAGGAACTTGCCCCCTACGGAGACCTGCGGGTAGACGCGATGGGCAATCTGATATTCACAAAGAAAGGTACGAAGGGTGATGCAAGCCCCGGCGTTATGCTCGCCGCGCACCTTGATGAGATCGGGCTTGCGGTAAAGCACATCGATGACGAAGGCTTCCTCCGGTTCGTGAAGGTCGGCGGGTGGTTTGATCCAACCTTACTCAACCAGAGGGTGATTGTTCACTCGGAAAAGCCATGCGTCGGCGTGATCGGGTCAAAACCTCCGCATGTCATGAAAGAGGCGGACCGAAAGAAGCCGGTGGACTCAAAAGACATGTTCGTCGATGTCGGTGCATCATCAGCAGACGGTGTAGCAGATATGGGGATTGAGATCGGAACAGCGATCTCGATCGACCGCAACTTCACTTCGCTTGCAAACGACCGGATCACCGGAAAAGCCCTCGATAACCGCGCCGGCGTTGCGCTCCTTGTGGATGCGATGAAGCGGATCAGCAAGATCGACATCGGATCGACAGTATATGCAGTCTTCACGGTTCAGGAGGAGGTCGGGCTCAAAGGCGCAAGAACATCTGCATTTGGGCTGAACCCGGATGTTGCGATTGCGCTTGACGTCTGCGTTGCAGGCGACCATCCCGGCATCACCAAAACAGAATCTGCAATGGCAGTCGGGAAGGGTGCGGTCATAACAGTGATGGACGCAGGTGGAAGAGGTGTGATCACACACCCATCGGTGCTCAAGTGGCTGCGCGAGACTGCCGATGAGAACAAGATTCCATATCAGCTCGACGTCTCGGACGGCGGCACAACCGATGCAACAGCGATCAGCCTGACCCGCGAAGGAATTCCGTCAGGAGTTCTTTCGATGGCGACGCGCTACATCCACTCACCAGTCGAGGTGCTCTCGCTTGAGGATATGAAGGCGTGCGCTGACCTGATTGTTCATGCAGTCGGTACGGCAGACAAGTGGTTCTGAGTCATCAGAACCCTGTCTCTATGTGAAGCGCCGATGATGACAATCGCGACTGAAGCGGTGATGAACCCTATGAGACCTGAGGCGCGTTTTTCCGGTTCCGGAAAGACTTATGTAAACCATGCGGGGGTTAAGAATATATGATCGATACGGTTGAGAGGAGTCCCGCGCAAGGGTTGTCGATAAAACATGCCTGGGAAAGTGAAGCGTATCCGTGAGATTCTTGGAACAGAGTATCACATAATAATCGAAAAGGATCGCATCTGTGTGGAAGGCGATATTGCCGAATCATAAAATCAGAAAGAAGATCGATGGGAGTCTTGCGGGTTGATTGCCATGGGGTGGCAGTATATGGATGTGGTAACTGCTCAGGTATGTTGATAGTTGCTCGATTGTGATCCTATGCTTTTTGACACGAAAAATAACCGCGGAGATCGCTGAGGCTCGCAGAGCTATATTAGCCTCCGCGCCCCTCCGCATACTCTCTGGTTACATTCCCTTGGGCTATGTTGTGTTCCGGGTCATGCAGTGCCGGTGCAGCAAGGTCGCATGATACTGTTGTAGGACCCGTGTAGTTACAAAATAACAACTTTCTACGATCCCAGCGGTTTAATCTTCCGTACCATGACCTGATCCTCCGGATGAGTGGAAAGGTGCTTGCACGTGCGAATTGCAGAGCGAGCCAAAAGCACACCACCAACCCCCACCCGGAGGGCAGTTTTTACTCGATTTTTTGTGAAAAAATCGTTTAAAAGCCATATTCGCCAATTAATGGCACAAACACCACCCCACCACTCTTTTCCTTTGATATCACATCGTTTTTATGAATTAGGTACAGATCCTGCACAGACTCCCCGATTGGGATCACCATCCTGCCACCTCGCTTCAGCTGTTCGACGAGCGGTGGCGGAATGGTGGGAGCAGCGCAGGCTACCGTGATGCGATCGTATGGTGCATATTCGGGTAATCCAAGTGTGCCATCTCCGGCGGTAACGACAACATTATGATATCCCGCATCATGCAGGTTGCGCCGTGCAAATTCGAGCAGTTCCGGGATCCGTTCCACGGAATAGACCCTGCCCGTTGAGCCAGTAAGTTCTGCAAGCATGGCTGAATGGTATCCGGAACCAGCCCCGATCTCAAGGATGTTCATCCCTTCCCGGACGTCGAGCAGCGTACACATGATCGCGACCATGTGCGGGGCTGAGATCGTCTGTTTATGTCCGATCGAGAGTGGGTAGTCCTCATAAGCGTGCGCCGTGTCATTCTCCCGCACAAAGAGGTGTCTGGGTACCCGCATCATTGCCCGCAGCACCTGCTCGCTGATGTGCGTGTCGATCCGCCCGTGTAGACTGTCGACCAGACGTGCACGCACCGTTTCAAAATTATCAACCCTTGTTTTGCGATGCATGTTATCATGTATCTATCGTGTGCTGTCTATTATATATCGCGCTCGACGGAAAGAATGGTAAGAAATATCGGGCTCTTCGCTATTTCATGTGTTTAGGTGAGGTGAAAAATCGGCTCTCTGGTATCTTGAGTTGCAGTGACCAACGCTTATAAAGAGGTTG
>CBDUQO010000140.1:0-5750 GCA_965369365.1 uncultured Methanosarcinales archaeon | reverse complement strand
GTTTATTCGACCGCACCACATACAAGGGTATGACTCCAACACCACAACCACATAATGCAACAGCCCCTGTAAATAGAAATTGTGCGTAGAGTGACCGGACGCCATAGTGCATATATCATAAAATATAAAACTAACTAATGCTCCGTGTCTAATGCAATCTTCTTGTGCTAATCTTGTATTAATCTCATAGTTTTTTGCCGCAGCTAAACATATACGCTGAAACCAGATCGGTAATCCGCCAACACCCATGGATGCCATTTCGGAGGAACACCATCCTGAAACACAGTAGTTTCACCAATTAAGCGATCCCGGATCATGGATGTGCCTGAACGAGACGTTCGTATCTCTTGCACGCTCTCGAGACAACAATCACCGATACCCCGCGCACAGCAAGCTTCTCCGTTATCAGTTGCTTGATTGCATGCCCCCCGGCAGTCTCATCGATCGTCACAACATCGCTGCAACATACACGGAGGATCCTACCGGGATCAAGTACCTCCTGCCCCCCGGTCATCGCCGAGACCATGTTCTGTAGAACAATTACCAGAACATCCCGACCCTTTGATTCCGCATCAATTAGCGCCTGCAATCCTGAATGTACAAGCCCATAGTCACCTATAACTGCGATACTTTTTCCAGGCAGCCCTGTTGCAATACCAATCGCACCACCAAGTGAATAAGCGAGATCCACGACCCCGGCGGGTGCTGTTCGTATCGAGCAGCCCATATCTCCGGCGATCAGCGCACCAGTCTCCTTCTTAACACTCTTTATCGCCTCGTATACCGGCACAAACGGGCAGTCATCGCAGATGCTGCGCGTGAACCCGCGACTTTCGAGGGTCTCAGGAGTTGTGTCCGGCGCAACTTTGTCTTTACCGATATTTTCGATCGCAGAGAGGATATCCGCCTCACCGATGCCGCCATACGGGAGATGTCCCGACTGCCTGCCAAGAATCTTGCGGGACCGCTGCTGCAACTGTTGTTCGATCACAGGAGCGGTCTCCTCGATCACAAGAACGCGCCGATTGCCGATGAAATCCCCGATCAACGTTAGTGGCAGCGGACTTACAAACGATAGTGAAAGATGCGGGATATGTTCTGTTTGGCGCAGGATCGATTCGACGGTTTCTGATACGTAGCCCGACGAGATGATGCATGACGCTCCAGCTCTACCCCCGTTCACCCCTTCAGCACATACATTCAGATGCGAGGTTTCGGACAGATTCTTCATCAGAGGATACGTATCCCTGTGAAACAACTGGTACATGCCATGTGTGGAGTATTTCCAGATTGATCTGTCAAATAAATGCAATTCAGACTGATCTCGCGCAGGATCTTCCATGGATCTGCATACACATCCCGATTGGAGCAGCGGGTCTGTTATCCTGACGATCACAGGCATGCACACAGCCTCACTGATACGGTATGCCTCAAAGATCGTGTCATAGAGGTTTTCCGGGTTCGGGTCGAGCACCGGAACCTCGGCAAGCAAGCCCCAGTACCGCGAGTCCTGCTCGTTCTGGGATGCGGCGGCATGGGGGTCGTCTCCTGCGATCACAACGACTCCCGCGCCGGTGGTGTGTGTGCTTGCTGTTATGAGCGGGTCTGCGAGAATGTTCATCCCGACATGCTTCACGATCACCATCGACCGGCTGCCAGATGCGGACGCCCCAAGCGCGATCTCCATTGCGACTTTCTCGTTGATGCACCATTCTACGTCCGTGTCCGCCCCTGCACCTGCTTCGCTCATCAGATACTCTGCAAGTTCGGTGATCGGGTAGCCAGGCACGCAGGTGATGCGTTTGATATTACATTCACGGATCGCGGACGCGACTGCATCGATGCACCGGGTTGTCGTAGTCATATCAGATCAAAACCCTCGCCTTCATGCATGTATAAGCATTTTTCGACCTCTGACGCAACTTGGTGGACATTCACCCCTGAAACACCCCTTCCGATCAAGACTGTGAGTAGCTCACCATTGGCGAGCATTGAAACGTCTCTTTTCATCAATTTCTCCCGCGGTTTGCCTATATTCAAGATGTCAGCCCCCCAAGGGCGATGTTCACCGGCGGGTCGCATTTTGCGTGCGATGTCCTGAACCTGAGATCGGAGTCTTTTAGTGACGTTGACCCATTTTATCATGCCATCGTCGGACACGCCGAGAAATATCCGCCCACCAGATGAATTGGCAAAAGCGACCATCCCCTTCGCAAGTGAATCGGATACCGACTCCTTAAACTCGATTAGGTAGCCCTCGCTTTCCTCACGGATTAATTCCATCTCAGCCATCATTTAACCTTTGATTCTGTAATTGTCAGATTGGTGTTTGCATTTACGGTCGATACGTTTTTCCCAGGTCTCCGGTTCTGTTTCATCTGGCATGTTTGTTTTATCATATATGAAACTGATTCATTTAATTTTTCCCGTTCTTTGTGGTAGCCATGTACTTCAGGAAGTGACCTATTCGGAACCAACTGCACCAACTGACTGCGCCGATAGGTTAATTATATCCGCATGTCCAGACAAAGGAGATCACTATGACAACGGTATATGATGTACCAGCAAGCGACTTGATAACGTGCGCTGCACAGAAACTCAAGGAAAATACGAAGATCGAGCCCCCTGTATGGGCAGACCATGTGAAGACCGGTGTACACAAACAGCTGCCGCCTGTTGATGCGGACTGGTGGTTTGTGCGCTGTGCTGCGGTGCTGCGACAGGTTTATGTCGAGGGTCCGGTCGGCGTATCGAGATTAAGGTCTAAGTACGGCGGAAAAAAGCGTAACGGAACGATGCCAGCTTCCTTTAGGAAAGGGAGTGGTTCTATCATCAGAAAAGTACTTCAGCAACTGGAAACGGTTGGATACGCTCAAGCAGTCAAAGGAGGGCGTGCAGTAACTCCTGACGGGCAGCGTTTCCTTGACAATGTGGCACACGAGACCACACAGCAGACGTCCGAGACATAGGTGTGATTACATGGAACTAGCAGGCGAGGACTTATGAGCGGGGAACTTGATGCAATCAAACAGCGGCGACTTGAACAGATGCAGCAGCAACAGATGGCGCAACAGGGCGCTGCGACCCAGCAGGCTGCACAACAGCAGCAGGTCGAAGAGGCAAAACAGTCGATACTCAGAAATATCCTGACTCCGGAAGCAAAAGAACGACTTACGACTGTGAAGATAGCGCGCCCGCAACTGGTCGAGCAGGTTGAGATGCAGCTTATCTCGCTTGCGCAGTCCGGGCAATTGCGGACCAAGATCGATGATGCGAAACTAAAGGCGCTGCTCCAGCAACTCCAGTCAAGAAAGCGAGATACGACGATCAAACATATCTGAATATCCGAACATCCGGATATAGGACTGTGGATGTGTAAATGGACGTTTTTGTGCTCTTCAGCGGTGGAAAGGACAGTTCATTGTCCGCGATATTGCTTGAGCCGTTTTTTGACGTAACACTGGTCACATGTAATTTTGGGTTTGCGGAGACGTGGGGAGCCGCTGAGGTAGTTGCATCAGAGCTTGGATTTCCACATAGCGTGATGCAGATAGATGGCACGATCCTTGAGGCGGCGTATGGGATGGCTATTAACGATGGCTATCCCAACCGTGCGATCAACCATATCCATACGTGCGCCCTCGAGTGCGCTGCGTCCGGGCATGATATCATCGCTGACGGAACGCGGCGGGATGACCGGGTCCCGATGCTGAAACTTCCTGATGTGCAGCGCCTTGAGGATAAGCGGAAATGCACATACATACGACCGCTGCTTGGCTATGGCAGGCGTGCTGTTGACGCGCTGGTAGATATTCATCTTGAGATCGAAGAGAATGAAAGTGAGAAGATCGAAAAATCCGATTACGAAGTTGAACTGCGCACAATCATCGAAGAGCGGCACGGTCCTGAGATGGTGCGCACCATCTTCCCGGGGCGGCACATTCAGTCAAGGGTGATCGGGCGAAGACTGCTCCCGTGTTTGATCGCAGTTACACCACGGGGGCATTAAACATGGATCGCCTCTGCCTCGCCTGAAAGCCCCGCGCCCACCCGTCCATTTATGTAGCCTAACCGCGATAACCAGTATTCATGGAACTGAGAAGCGACCGCATCAAAAAGGGGCTTGCACGGGCGCCCCACCGTGCACTCCTCAGAGCAACAGGGATAACCGACTATGAGATGGATAAGCCGTTCATCGCAGTGGTGAATTCGTGGAATGATATCATTCCCGGACACATCCACCTCGAAAAGGTAAGCGAAGCTGTGAAAGCCGGGATACGGCTGGCTGGCGGCGTGCCGTTTGAGTTCTCAACGATCGGGATCTGTGATGGTATCGCCATGAACCATGCCGGCATGAGATACCCGATGCCGTCACGAGAACTGATCGCTGACTCAATCGAGATCATGGTGAACGCACATGCGTTTGACGGCATGGTCCTGATACCGTCGTGCGACAAGATCGTGCCAGGACACTTGATGGCGGCAGGACGCCTTGATATCCCTACGATAGCAGTGACCGGCGGACCGATGCTTCCCGGGTTCACTGGCGACTGTGAGAAGGACTTAATCTCAGTATTTGAGGCGGTCGGTGAGTCACACGATGATGATTACATCTACAACCTCGAGAGCGTTGCATGTCCGGGCGCGGGATCCTGCGCAGGGATGTTCACAGCGAACACGATGGCGTGCATGACCGAGGCACTTGGTATGAGTCTGCCGGGCTGCGCAACCGCTCACGCAATCGACGCAAAGAAGATCCACATCGCAAAGGACTCCGGCAGAAAGATCGTGGAACTAATCGAGAAGAACATCACAGCACACCAGATCGTGACCGAGAAGTCGTTTGGCAATGCGGTATGCGTGGATATGGCGATTGGAGGTAGTACAAACACCGTTCTCCACCTACCCGCGATCGCACACGATTTTGGCATCACGCTTCCGCTCTCGCGATTTGACGAACTCAGCCGGACTACGCCGCACCTGATCAACCTGCGCCCGGGCGGAGAGCACTTCATGATCGATTTCGACAGGGCGGGAGGAATCTATGCGATCATAGAGCGGCTGCAAGAGAGCGCCGGAATCAATCTCGATTCTCTCACTGTTACAACCAAAACACTCGGCGAGAACCTGTCGGCTCATGTAATCGTGAACCCTGTGACGAACCGGCAGATCATCGCAACCATGGACGAACCGCTGCACGCAGAGGGCGGGATTGCGGTTCTCTACGGAACGCTCGCGCCAAATGGATCTGTTGTCAAGCAGACAGCGGTCAACTCCGCGATGATGCGGCACACAGGACCTGCAAAGGTCTTTGAGAGTGAGGAGGATACGATGGACGCGATCATGGATCACAAAATCGTGTCCGGCGACGTTGTTGTTGTACGCTACGAGGGTCCAAAGGGCGGTCCCGGTATGCGCGAGATGCTCTCGCCGACATCAGCGATTGCAGGCATGGGCTTGATCGATTCGGTCGCACTAATAACAGATGGGAGATTCTCAGGCGGGACACGCGGACCCTGTATCGGGCATGCGTCGCCAGAGGCTGCGATCGGGGGTGCGATCGCGTTCGTGCGTGATGGCGATACGATTGAAATTGATATCCCGAACCGGGTGCTGAACTTGCTCGTTGATTCTGACGAACTGGACGTGCGGAAGAAGGCATGGAAACCACCTGAATCAAAGGTGAGCGGCGTTCTTGCACGATATCAGCGGATGGTTGGCGATGCGAGCGAGGGAAGCGTGATTACGTA
>CBDUQO010000139.1:0-5764 GCA_965369365.1 uncultured Methanosarcinales archaeon | reverse complement strand
AGCGGGCGGTACGGGATTTATCTAACCGGAGCGACGAATTCAACTGTCTCCGGCAACAATGTCTTGAAAAACAGCTATGGGATGCGTTTGTATTCTTCGTCGAATAACACCGTCTTCCATAACAACTTCATCGAGAATGCCAATTACAACGCTAACGATAATGGTAATTCCAATTCCTGGGATGGTGGCTACCCCACTGCCGGGAACTATTGGAGCGATCATGTCGGTGCCGATGATTTCAAGGGACCTGGGCAGAACCAGTCCGGCATCGATGGCATCATCGACACTCCGTACCCGGTTCAGGGCGGAAGCGGTGAGGACCGGTACCCGCTGGTGGATCAATGGTCACTGAAGGGCGACCTCAACAGTGATCACCGTCTCACCCCCGCGGACGCCACGATTGCGCTTGAGATTGCAGCCGGTAGCCGCATGTACGATGCCGATACACTTGCAGCCGCGGACGTCAGCGGCGACGACCGCGTCACATCGCTCGACGCGTTCATGATCCTGCAAGCCACCGCCGGTACGATAGCTTTACCCTGACATCCCCATGATCGAAATCACAACACCATCGCGTCTTCACATCACGCTGATCGACCTCAATGCGTCGATCGGGCGTGTGGACGGCGGAATCGGGCTGACGCTCAAGGAGCCAGGTTTTCGCATCATCGCAGACCGGTCTGACACGCCCGGCGAGGTTACGGTCAACAGCGAGTCTGCTGGCGGATCCCCATATATCGAGCGGATGCGTGGGAGTGCTGCAGCACTTCTTCCGGACATGGATGCGGGCATGGGTAGTATCGGCGGCATCCGGATTCACATCACACACGACGCCCCCCCGCACGTCGGGCTTGGCTCAGGAACACAGTGTGCACTTGCTGCGGGCATGGCTGTGAACCACCTGTACAATCTGGGCTTGAGTGTGCGTGATATCGCAATCAAAGCAGGACGCGGTGGGACATCAGGGATCGGCGTCGCAGCATTTGAAAGCGGCGGCTTCATCCTCGATGGCGGGCACCGCTTCAGCGAGAAGGGTGCATTCAAGCCGTCCGCCGCATCGAGATCCCCGCCAGCCCCAATCCTCTTCCAGCGACCGTTTCCCAACTGGGAGGTTGTGCTTGCAATCCCCGACGCAAGAGGCGCGCATGATGACAACGAGGTGGACATCTTCAAGCAGGAGTGTCCAATCCCACTCTCTGAGGTGCAGGAACTCTCGCACATCATCCTCCTGGAGACACTTCCGGCAGTGGCAGAGGAAGATATCGAGTTATTTGGGGATTCTATCAACAGAATACAGAAAACCGGTTTTAAGAGGCGTGAAATCGCCATTCAGAGACCCGAAATCCGGCAGATGCTTGAACTCATGCAGGAAAACACGTGCGGCGCCGGAATGAGTTCATTCGGACCGGTTGTGTATGGCATCACAGATAACAAAAGAGACGCAGGTCATGCGGCATGCCTTGCACAGGAGTTTCTGGGGGGGACTACGGGTGGTTGCAGCATAATCACCCATGCAAGCAATTCGGGTGCGGATGTCAGATATATCTGATTGTATCCGGCATATCTGATATATCTGGTACATCCTGGCAAATCCCAAAAATCATAATGAACATTTAAGTAGATGTACGGATAATTTTGTGATTACAGGACGCGACTGTAACTGATATGAACGAGATGACGTAATGAAGATGGTTGTTTTTGATATGGACAGCACGCTTATAGATGCAGAGACTATCGACGAGCTTGCTGCCATTGCCGGTGTTGGTGATCAGGTTGCTGAGATTACGAGGCAGGCTATGAATGGAGAACTCGATTATGGTGAAGCACTCTGCAAGCGTGTTAGTCTGCTCAAGGGGCTTAGCATCGAGCGTGCAAACGCCGTTATAGACCGGCTCCCGCTGATGCCCGGTGCAAAAGAACTGGTGGAATCGGTCAAGGAGATGGGGCTTGCGACTGCCATGATCACATGTGGTTTTATGATCTCTGCACGACATATCAAAGACATGCTCGGCATCGATCATGTAATCGCCAATGATCTGGCTACAAATGGTGGTGTGTTCACAGGAGAAGTTACAGGCGACCTGACCGAGGCTGACTCAAAGGCGCACGCACTCGAACAGCTCTCTCGCAAATGCGGGATTGAACCGTGCGAGTGCATCACGATCGGTGATGGCGCAAACGACATCTATCTGTTCAGGGAATCCGGATATTCAATCGCATTTCATGCAAAACCGATCCTGAAACAGTATGCAGATGTAGCAGTCGATACGAAGGACTTAAGAGCGATCATTCCGATCATTCGGGATGTATCACAGATAGATACTGGGCGAACATCACGCCAAAACAGGAGGATACCAAGCAAATGTTGAAAGAGCTACAGGATAAAAGAGCGATACTTGTAAAAGAACTTGAAGAGTTTAGAAATAAACGTAATACACTAAATAACGAATCAAGTACATGGTCTTCGCAGCGCAATGAATTAAACCGCACGTCAAAGATGCTGATGGATGAAGCACAGCATTATAAGCACGAACGCGACGAGTACAACAAGAAAGTGAGCGAGTCTAAAACGGGTCGGGATCATTACAACAAGAAAATCAACGAGACCAACGCCAAAATCGCAAAAATTAAAAAGGAGTGTAATATCACCGGCACACCTGTTGAAGAGCTGAAACAGATGATCGACGAACTTGAATTCAAGCAGCAAACTCAGGTATTGTCATCGGACAAGGAAAAAGGTCTAGTCACCCAGATAAATACACTTGTCGCTGAGTACAAGGCAAAGAAAGCCGCGATTGAGAAAAACACAGGACTCAAACAAGCACTTGATGAACTGGAAGATATCCGCGAGAGAGCATCCGGGTGCCACGAAACAGTCACGGAACATGCAGATATGGCTCAGGAATACCATGACAAGATGATTAACGCCTTCAAGGAAGGCGAGACCATCAGATCCAAATCAGATCGCATTCACAAGAAATTCGTGAAGATTCAAGACGAAGCAGATGATCAACATCATCTATTCATCAAAGCCCAGAAAGAGATTCGTGAACTGGATCGGCTGATCAATAGCATTTCGAAACGGGGTAGGGAGGATAAGAGGAAAGTGGAACGAATAAAGGCTAAGAAGGAAGCAGAGGTTATATATGACCTGTTCAGGCACGGAGAGAAGATCAGTACAGAAGATCTGATGTTACTTCAACGTTCAGATCTTCTATAAGGGTCATGAAGACACTGGTGTTGTGTCTGGATCGGGATGATGACCTCGGACGAAAAGCCGGGGTCGCAAGCCCTGTTATCGGGAGAGCTACAAACATAGAGGCAGCAACGAGACTTGCAATAGCAGATCCCGAGGATTCGGACGTCAACACAATCTTCGGCGGGATAGAGGAGTATGACCGGTTGATCGATGCAGGGGAAGAGGTTGAGATCGTCAGCATCGCCGGCGACTACGATGTCGGGGTGATCTCGGATAGTAAGATTGCTTCACAGATCGATGATCTTCTTGACGGGCAGGGATTTGACAATGTGATCCTTGTCTCGGACGGAGCCGAGGATGAGGCGGTACTGCCGATCATCGCATCGAGAATAAAGATAAATTCGGTGAAAAGGATCCGGGTGAAGCAGAGCGAGAGCATAGAGAGTACATACTACTTGCTCAAGGAGTTCATCTCCGATCCAAAGGTCAGGGGTGCACTATTCATCCCGATTGGTCTTGCTTGCATCGCTTATGCAGCATCATCGTTGATAAACCGTCCTGAACTTGCAGTCGCCGCCATTATTGGAACTGTCGGAACATATCTGCTGTATAACGGCTTTGGAATCGGGCAGTCCATAGATAAGTACCGTGAAACTGCAACCGAGTCACTATACAAGGGTAGAATCAGTTTTGTCACATATCTTGCAGCGATCCTGATCGGGATCATTGCTACGATTCAGGGCGCTGATGCCTGTTGGGAAGGAATTGCAGTCGATATCTTCCCGGGATATATCGTCTTGTCGACGATCTTTATGCAAGCCTCTGTCTGGTGGTATGTGGCGGCTGGACTGTTCCTTGGTTTCGGGAAGATCATCGATCTGCACCTTGAGGAAAGACCCATCGGCAAGGCAGGGGCGTTTCCATTCTTTGTCATTGCCACAGGACTCCTCCTATGGAGTACGAGCGCATACATCCTCGCAACTGCCGGAATTTACCAGAATTATGGAATCCAGCAACTTATGTTCTCGATTGGGGGGGCGGTTGTGATCGCGCTCATCGGGATATATGTTGCATCGAGAAATTACAGGGGAGATATACAAAATGTTGATGTTGATAATCCTTGACGGGTTCGGGCTGAGCGAATCAGGTGAAGGAAACGCAATCGCACATGCGAAGACGCCAAATCTCGACGCACTTCGCGAAAGTTGCCCAACCTGCACGCTGCAGGCATCGGGTGAGGCTGTCGGGCTTCCCGCCGGGCAGATGGGGAACTCTGAGGTCGGGCACCTGAATATCGGCGCTGGGCGGGTCGTGTACCAGGATTTGACCCGTATAAGTAAGGCGGTATCTGATAAGACGTTCTTCAAAAACCCGGTTCTCGCAAAGGCGATCGAACATGCGAAGATGAATGATTCCTGCCTCCATCTGATGGGGCTTGTCTCAGACGGTGGTGTGCATAGCCACATCACGCACCTTATTGCATTGATGGAACTTGCGTCAGAGAACAATGTCAGAACAGAGGTGCACGCATTTCTCGATGGGCGGGACGTTCCTCCGAGGAGCGCACTCGAATACATAAATGCGGTCGATGGATACAAGGGATGCCGGATAGGTACTGTTTCTGGTAGATACTACGCAATGGACCGTGATAACCGCTGGGATCGGGTGGAGAAGGCGTATCGTGCTCTTGTTTCAGGCGAAGGTGAATTCGCAGAGAGCGCTGCTGACGCCGTGCGGAACGCTTATGAGCGCGGCGAGAATGACGAGTTCGTGCTGCCAACCGTCGTCAGTGGATCCACTCCGGTTGCTGGCGGCGATTCCATCATATTCTTCAACTTCAGACAGGATCGTGCCAGAGAGATCACCAGAGCGTTCGTAGATCAGGATTTTGATAATTTTGAGCGTAAGAAGCTTGATAACCTGTATTTTGCGTGCATGACCGAATATGCTGCAACGATCGATGCGGACGCGGCGTACGCGCCAGAAGAGATTACAAACACACTTGGAGAGGTTATATCACAACACGGGATGCGGCAATTACGCATCGCTGAGACTGAGAAGTATGCGCACGTCACGTTCTTCTTTAACGGCGGCGTTGAGGTGCCAAACCCTGACGAGGATCGCTGCCTGATACCATCTCCAAAGGTGGCAACGTATGATCTGTTGCCTGAGATGAGCGCTCATGCAGTCACCGATGCTGTGATCGAAAAAATCAGGTCATATTACTACGATGTAATCATCCTGAACTATGCGAACTGTGACATGGTCGGGCACACCGGCATATTAGAGGCTGCCGTAACGGCTGTGGAGACGGTTGATCTATGCGTCGGGAGAGTCATTGATGCGGTACGGAAGTCTGCCGGGTCTGCGATTATTACGGCAGACCACGGCAATGCAGAGGAGATGGTAGATGAGGACGGGACGCCGCATACCGCACACACCACAAACCCGGTGCCACTGATACTGGTTACTGACCCGGCGGTGGCAGGGGTCAGGGACGGAAAACTCGCCGATATCGCGCCAACGATGCTTGAGCTGCTGGGACTGCCAAAGCCACCTGAGATG
>CBDUQO010000138.1:0-5872 GCA_965369365.1 uncultured Methanosarcinales archaeon | reverse complement strand
AAACCGCCTCGCACCAAAGCCGCCCCCGCCACCACTTACGGTCAGCGCGTCACGGACCGCCTCCCGAATCACCCAGACTCCAAGCGGCGCCCAGTAATCAGGAAGAATCTCTCGCACTATAAATACCGACGCCTGCCGCTTGATCGAATGGAGATACTCGACCGCAGAGGTTCTTGCTGCATAATATCCCCCGGCAAGCGACGAATAGCCCTTTTTCCCACCATACACTTCCCGATCACTTCCGATCCACAATCGATCAGACCAGATCGAATCCGGAAGCCATATCTCGATCAACTCAAATGAAAAGCACCGGGGGATCAACAGGATCTCAAAATGATTGCCGAATTTCTCGGTAGTGAATAAAACAATGTCTTTTATCTCAGGATAATATCTGATATCGTCAAGCAGCATCTTTCCGACCATATCATCGATTGCCGTGATCGACCACCGCGTGGGAACGAGTTTCCGAGCCTTCCCTAGCAAGCCAATCGAGAATATGCGTGTTATGTGTTGTTGCGGGATGTTGCTTCTGTGCAATTCACGTATCGAATCCGCAGCAAGCGCGTCGGTGTCAGATACAAGATAATCGATCTTTGTGGGGATTTTCGGGTTCTCTGTGAGCGTGATCTTCGTAAGTTCGCCGGCTGGACCCATCGGCATCAACATGCCATCAAAAGCCATCCGCGCAACCGGCGGTCGGGCAAACCACGCCTCGGTCTCCACTGGAGCATCAGCCATCGCCAGTTCCTGTGATGTCAGTAAAAACGGATCATCCGGAGTCTTCACGTTTAAACGGGTATATGATCGCACCAATCGTGACCGCATCCCGATAATCTCATCGATATTCTTATTCAGGAGAATTTCAGGGTCTTCGTACTGCTGCGCCTCATCGCCGCCGATATTCGGGGGTATCAGCGGACCTGTAAAGATGTCGGGATATCCTCTGCGCCCGACAAAAACCGACGGCGGGGACGCTCCGGACAGGTTCGTTGTTTTGGGATCTATGATAGCCTCGATTTCCTTGAATCGCTCCAGAATCGGGCATTTCGGGCGTCCGCACAGTCCCTTTCCTTTGCAGTTGACGCACTGGTTCATTGTGCATGAGTTATTGGTCGGGGGTGTAAAATAGATGGCGGTCGAGCCGGCGGGGGGATGTGCGGATGGCGCGGTTGTGGGATGTGCGGGTCCGAAAACGGCTGGTGACATGCCATCATAGTTATATTGTCATACGCACGTATCATTCTATATGGCAGAGGGGGCGCCCAAAATAGAAATATTCGGAGATTCACCGACAATAGAAGATGGGTTGGGCTTTGAGGATTATGCAGGCATCCTTTTGGATCTGATAGGAAATTTTGATGCCGAGAGCCCCTTGACCATTGGCATCCATGGAAGATGGGGGAGTGGGAAGACGAGCTTGATGAGGATGCTTGAGAAGCGGTTTGAAGATGGCGAGGGTGTTAAGACGGTCTGGTTCAACGCATGGGCTTATGGAGACGAACCGATCGGGCTTGCGTTGTTGCAGCAGATAGTGATCGAGTTTCAAAAAGAAAAGAAACTAAAGAAAAAAGGTAAGAAGCTCCTTGAAAACGTTGGCAAATTTGGCATTGACGCTCTCTTGAGAAAAACAACAGCGATAAGCTTTAAAGAAGCGAAAGAGCTTTTTAAAAATAGCATTGAGGTAAAAAGCACCCTCAGACAGGATTTTGAAACTGCGATAGACGAGTGTTTGGAAGATAGGGGGAGGTTAGTTGTATTCATCGATGATCTGGATAGATGCCTGCCAGAGAAGACGATCGAGATTCTTGAGGTGATAAAGCTCTTTTTAGACGTTCCAAAGTGTGTATTCGTGATCGGCGTCAGCAATTCTCATTTTGAAAATTATCTCGGGCATCAACGACCCGAAACAGCAAAAAAGATAAAATTGCAATAGTGTTTCTTAAAAAACATGTCACTTTTCTAAGTTATATCACATTAATTATTTGCATAATGTACTGATAGTGTGCGCCAAACAAAATGTCATTCCATAATTAGAATTGCTGGATCGGCGTAGAGAAAGAGGTGATTGAGAAGGGAATTGAAGTCAGATACAAAAGTAAGGAGCAAGAAATACCGATCATCGGAAAAGATTACATAGAAAAGATAATCCAGATTCCTTTCGCGCTTCCACCCATCAGAGAAGAGGAGATGGTGGCTTTTATCGAAAACCTGGGTATTGTGGAACGAGAAAAGAGGTATGCAACGATCGTTACAAAAGGCGCTGGATACAACCCCCGTAAAGTGAAGATGTTCTTAAATGTTCTTAGAATACGACATGCAATTGTAGAAAGAACATGTGGGGGGATTAATCCTGATTTATCTGCGAAACTTTTAGTATTCGAATACGGTTTTCCGGAATTTTACAAGGATGTTGTAAAGTATAAGAATCAAGAGCTTCTCTGTAAGTTAGAGAGACTTGCAATAGGAGATCATGACAAAAGATTGGAAGAAGAATTGGAAAGCTCTGAAATTCTGAAGAAATATCACAAAAATGAGGATTTGAAGAGCCTATTAATAGATAGTCCTTTATTTCGTAGAATAGATATTGAACCATATATCCACCTCTCAGGAGCCAAAGCGTCTGGAGAAGTTGCGGCACCTGATGGATACGTACTGGATGAGTTGTTAAGCGGAGATAATTTGGAAATGAGTCGCGCCGTGTATGCAATTGATAAAATGCCGGATTTAAAGAAGCATCAGTTTTTAAATGTCGTTATATCGAAATTAAAAGAGGAGGTTGTGGTTGTGCGTAAGAATGCTGCATGGGCTCTTGGAAATATAGGTGATCCAAGAGCAGTTGAGGCACTGGAAGAAGCATTAAAAGATGAGGATGTGTATGTGCGTGGGGGTGCTGCATTGGCTCTTGGACAGATAGGTGATGTAGGGGCAGTTGAAGCACTGAAAGGGGCGTTGAAGGATAAAGCTGCATCTGTGCGTAGGGATATTACATGGAGTCTTGCGATGCTAAGTGATCCAAGAGCGGTTGAAGCACTGAAAGAATTGTTGAATGATAATGATTTGCATGTGCGTAAGAATGCTGCATGGGCTCTCGAAAAAATCGAAGCCAAACAAAAATCAACAGGTATAGAAGCAGAGGAAAATCCTTCAGACAAATGAGCCCGCTTCCACCCCTCACACCAACACGCAACCCACTCGCCTGTGCGAATTGTTGACCGGGCGGCGGGCGTACATCCCTCCCCGCACCTCTGGCACACAATCCACCCCCTGCTGCTCGCGTATCGTTCCCACCGCACCCCCGCGCCCGGCAGCAACCAGCATCGAATAGCGGAATCGTGCATGCCAGCTGGCATGTGATCCGGACGCCGGGTTCGTGGGCGCCTGATACCAGAGTGGTTGCTGACACACAGGGGTGCCAATCATCGTTGCCAGAACCACCAACTTGATCGCGGTTCGTGTGATGCCATGACCCGCCCCATGACCGCCCCCATATTTAGATACCTTTAAATCAGTGCACATCAGAACTGTATCACTACGATGGGCTCGTAGATCAGTTGGAAGATCGTCGCCTTTGCAAGGCGAAGGCCCTGGGTTCGAGTCCCAGCGAGTCCATAGATGAAATCGAAGACGACGTGGATCAAGGCGGACGCGGGCAACTGGGATGCACAGAAGAATAGAATCACAACAAGTCTCGAATCCGGTGTGGAATGCGTACTCACATCAGCGGATCATATCGCAAAGGTCCGCGAGCTTGGTGATATCTTGGTGGCGTCACCGCTGCCGCGTGAGGTGTCTGAAATGCCCGACATCGTTGTTGTTGGTGTGGGTGGGGAAGGCGACGGGACAAATCCGCTTCCAACCGATTTAACCGGATCGATGGATATTATCACGGCGCAAAAACTATCTTCCGAGGGAAAGACGGTTGCTGGATACGTTATTATCCTGAACAAGGAGTATGAGCGGTTCGCAGCAGAACTCGGGCGTGTTTGCGACTACCTGGTCGTGATAGGCACTGATTGGAAGGTTATTCCACTCGAAAACCTGATCGCAGGACTTTTTGAAGAAAACGTTGAGATTATAGCCGGAGTCCGTGATTCTGATGAGGCAAAAGTCGCTCTTGAGACTCTTGAACACGGATCAGACGGCATTCTGATTGATACTGACGATCCGTCAGAGATTAAGCGCATCACAGGCACTGTTGAACGCGCTGGCACGCCCGCGGTTCCACTTCAGGTGGCGCGGGTGACCGCAGTCAAACCGGTTGGCATGGGTGACCGGGTCTGCGTGGACACTTGCTCGCTGATGACGGTCGGCGAGGGGATGCTTGTCGGATCACAGTCAAACGGGCTCTTCCTGGTGCAATCGGAGGCAGAGGACAGTCCTTATGTGGCGTCACGCCCGTTTCGAGTCAATGCGGGCGCGGTTCATGCGTATGTGCGGGTCGGCGAGAAGACGCGGTACCTCTCAGAACTCAGCGCAGGCGATCTGGTGACCACGATTGATGCAAAAGGCGAGCAGAAGGATGCGATTGTCGGGAGGGTCAAGATCGAGAGGCGACCTCTGACGCTTGTCGAGGCTGACGTCGATGGGGTTGTGATAAAGACGCTTCTGCAGAATGCCGAGACGATAAAGCTCGTTGGCGCGGACGGCTCTCCGATATCAATCGCGAATCTCAAGATTGGTGATGAGGTGCTTGTCCATTTCGAGGATTCGGCGCGGCACTTTGGCATGAAGATAGCCGAGACGATTATTGAGAAGTAAGCGTCCTGCCCGTCATTTTTTCTTTCGTCCCTTCCTGCCATACCTGAATATATGCGCCCCTTCCACTTTGTCCGCAGGCAACAAATCCACTATCTGTACCCTCACAACTTTCTCGCTTTTTCCGGACGCTATCACAACATTCTCAAAGATAGCAAACCATGCCGGCACAATCCCGATCTCAGAGAGCCGTTTTGAGATCTTTCTTGCGTAGGACTTGCCTATCTCCTTATGATATACATTCATAAGTTCGGGTTTCTCACCCAGGATATCCTCTATTTCTTCCCAGTATCGACCCCTGTTCGATTCGCTCTTGGCGTAAAACTTCAGCAATTCTTCATCAGAATCCTCTTTTTCGTGGACCGGTGCATCCAGGGACGTAACGACTCCGAACCTCCTTTTCGACTGCTGGTATTCAGCCTGAATACTGCGCCTCATGCTACTGCCTATGTGGATATTGTACGCGCCCATAAACCCACAGTAAATGATCATGCCTTTGAACGGGAGAAGAGTAGTTTCAACAAACATAGGCATAAGAGGAGGCATCATATCCTCAATTTCATCGTATAACCCAAGGACACCGTACACCTTTGGTTCCCCCTCGGTTATCATGAAAACAGAATATTTCTTCAGATGCGCCACAATCAAAAACCTGCCCTTTACAAATTTATTCCAGCTCTTGATTATACCAAGCTCGCAATCGTTGAAATTAAACGGGTTTTCAGAAACAAATGAGTCGATAAGCCCCGGGTCATTGCACACTTTTTCGTGAAGTTCGTTAATAGCTCCAGGGCTTTCGTGCATGAAATCCGGCTCATCCAGGTCTTCAATGACCGGGTGCTTCCGGTTCACGTAGAACAAAAGCGACCAGTACAACCTGTGAAACAGGTCTGCCTCTTCTTTTTCAAGTTTCATGATGTCGCCTCATGGATTTACATGATCTATTATTCGCCAATCTTAGAAATAAGTGCCTCACACCTGATCGACCCGCACACCTCACAGTGCCTACCCCTAACAGACCGACGTGCCTGAGCAGACCCTTCTTTTTCAATGCGGGCGATGTTTTTGGCTCTCTGGTATCTTGAGTTGCAGTGACCAACGCTTATAAAGAGGTTGC
>CBDUQO010000137.1:0-5873 GCA_965369365.1 uncultured Methanosarcinales archaeon | reverse complement strand
AAAAAACACTGGTCACCTGCGGGCTGCCCTATGCAAACGGACCCGCTCACATCGGGCATCTCAGGACATACATTCCGGCTGACATCTTTGTGAGGTCGCTTCGGAAACAGGGGAAGGACACGGTCTTTGTATGCGGATCTGACGCACACGGCACCCCGATCGTGATCAACGCGGAGGAACTTGGCATAACACCGTCAGAACTCGTTAAAAAGTATCATGATCACTTTGATCAGGTGTTTAAGTCTCTGAACATAATATTTGATGAATTTGGCAGCACAGAATCACAGACAAATCACAACCGAACCATAGACATCGTAAACCGGCTTATAGACAATAATCACATCTTTTTAAAAAGTATCGAGCTTGCATACTGCCCGACATGCGACAGGTTCCTGCCGGATCGTTATGTCGAAGGAACATGTCCTGATTGTGGCAAGATCGCGCGTGGAGACGAGTGTGATCAGGGCTGCGGCAAACATCTTGAGCCTGGTGAGATTCTTGAGCCATTATGTAAGATATGCCAGAGTAATGCAGAATACCGGGTACAAGAACACTTTTTTTTCAGATTATCAGATTTTAAGGATTTTCTTTCAGATCATCTTGACAAACTCGAAGGAACATTAAATGCAAGGAATTATGCGCTTGGTTGGATCAATAACGAACTCAATGACTGGTGTATCACCAGAAATCTTGAGTGGGGCGTCCGTTTTCCGGACCATGAAGAACTGGTGGTCTATGTCTGGGTCGATGCCCCGATCGGCTACATCTCGTTTACCGAGGACTGGGCAAACAAGCATGGCGTAGACTGGAAAGAGTACTGGATGAACCCGGGCGGCGATACTGACATCATCCACTTCATCGGCGGAGACATCATCTACCATCACTGCATCTTCTGGCCCGCTATGCTGAAAGGGGCTGGATACACGCTTCCAAAAGCAGTTGTCGCATCAGGGATGGTCAAAATCGGAGATAAAACGTTTTCAAAGAGCAGAGGATATGTTGTCTGGGTAAATGATGATTATCTCGATAAGGGGTTCCATCCTGACCTGCTCAGGTACTACCTTGCAAGTTACACCTCGCATACAAAGGAATTGAACTTTTCATGGAAGATCTTCCAGGACAAGGTAAACAACGAACTCGTGGGAACGCTCGGCAATTTTATCTACCGCACATCGCTCTTTGCGTACAAGAATTTTGGCGCTGTTCCTGCTGGTGAAATCGATCCCGAGGTCGCTGAGACTATCGAGGACACGAAAAACTCAGTAATCGAAGCATTCAATGAATACGAGTTCAAAAAAGGAATCGATACTGCAATGAGCCTTGCATCGTTTGGAAATTCATATTTCCAGTTAAATGAGCCATGGAAATCAATAAAAACAGACGCGTCCGGTGCGGAAAAGGTAATCCGGAACTGCCTTCAGATCGTAAAGGCGCTTGCCGTGTTGTTCGAGCCGGTGATGCCTAAACTGGCATCAGATGCCTGGAAACAACTTGGCATGGACTCAGAACTCAGCAACACGCCTTATGATGAGGTTATAGCAGAAATTAAAGTTGGACAGACGCTTGAGAAGCCGTCAATGCTCTTTGCAAAGATCGAGGGCTCGACGATAGCAGAGATGGAGCGGTCTCTCGACAACCGGGTTTTGACGGCGACAAAGAAGAAGCACGTCTCTTTTGAGGAGTTTTCAGAACTGGACATCCGCATCGGGACGATCGTGCAGGCAGAACCGATCAAGAAATCAAAGAAACTTCTGAAACTGATGGTCGATCTTGGCGAGACCCGGGGTCGGCAGATCGTTGCAGGAATTGCAGAGACTCACAAGCCGCACGACCTCATTGGAAGACAGGTTGCGGTGCTTGCAAACATGAAGCCTGCAAAGCTCTTTGGCGTCGAATCGCGGGGAATGATCCTTGCGGCTGATCACGATGGCGCAATCTTGCTTTCGCCAGAGCGCAAGGTTCCGGCAGGGACTTGTGTGGGGTGAGTGCCGGCGATCCGGTTGACCGGGGGTTATTATTTTACGGTTACGTAAAAGAGACACTGCCCGAAAATCCGGGTGTGTTTTACTGAATAGTGAAGTCAATTTCGAGGTTTTGGCAGATCTCCGAACGTTAACTTGGAGACACACCTCAATGACTCACGGATCAATGTCTCCACGTCTTCCGCAGAGTCCCCCTTCCCACATGCATCGATCCAATCGCCGGGTATGGTGCCCCTGTCTGGCAGCATCCCGCCAAGGATTGCGCCAACCATCGATGCGATGGTGTCGGCATCCCCGCCAAGGTTTACCGCAGCAAGCACGCCGCTCCGGAAGTCCTGCTCGCTTGCGATGACTGCAAATGTTGCAGGCACGGCTTCCATAGTCTCAATCCCACATCCGACCGTGTCTATAACCTCTTCGAGTGTTTCTTTAGATGTAAGCCCGACTGATTCCCGGATGCGGGTCGCAAGATCGTTTGATGCATGTTCAGCCCCCTCTATCCCGGATTGGATGATTCTCTCAATCCCCGCGCCGTTGATCGCTGACGAAACAGCACACGCGATCGCACACGCCCCGGCGATCGCAACATCCGCGCCATGTGTCGCAAGCGACGATTCGGTTGCTGCCGGGATGATTTGGTCCTCCGGAACCAGCCACGCAATCGCAGGCGCACGCATAGCTGCACCATCGGTTGTGCCTGATGTTGGCATGAATCCAGGATCGTCTGCGAAACACGATAGTGCGTGCGCAGTTGTTGGTCCCATCCTTGGTATCCGCTCACGGTTCATGAGAAATACCCCTGCGATGTGGCGCCGATCCACTTTACGAGCCTCGCAGACCGACTGCACAACAAGGTGCGTCATCACTGTGTCGTCGGTGATCGATGGCGGGTGGACGAAGCCTGTGACTGTGTGCCACCGTGCTTTGATCTGCTTGCGGGTGAGCCCCTCAAGAGGCTCGCCAAGCATGTCGCCAATCGCCTGCCCGTACATCGAGTTAAGTATCCGCATGGTATTTCATTTTGACCCGGGGGGCGATAAACAATGGCAGTGATGCAAACGAGTCCTGCAAATCAGTGGGATAAAATAATGACGTTGGTTGTAATCCTTCCATACGATGGGATGATTTGTCGTGTGTTGGTTCTCAACACGTATGGAAAACCAACGTCAGCATTTCTAATGCATATCTGCAATATAAGTGTTGTGGACGGGCTGGATGCGATCCGGGGGTTTAGTGTTAAGTAACAGGTCAGGGATGGGCAAATGAGCGGATTACACCGGTGCCAGTGTCATTTGTCTATTGGGTGTGGCGCAAAGATATTGGCGGAGCGAACTATGCGCGCTAGAACCGGAATACAAGCCCGCCCGAACCCTTGTCCGGAAGCAGACGCCCAAAAATCAGAACATCGCTTGTGATGCTTGTGATCGTGTACATTGTAGTGCTATGTTTGCGGCATTGCAACCCTTTCTGATATCTGCACAAGAAAAGTAAGGCAAGACCATGGAATCTAATACAGGGGCAGATAGGGAGGTGGAATGGTTAGTAGTAATTTGGTGCAACGCATCTTTTGAGTAAAACCACGTAGAGGACACCCCGCGCGCAAACACAACTTTTAAGTCTCATTAATCCTATAAAATGAACTTAATTATGTTGGAGGGGGTAGTGCGTAAACTGAAAGGACTTGCAGCTGGCAAGTCTCTTACAAAGAAGATTGGCGGCATCAAGAAAGGGTCCAACTCAGCAAGCCCTTTCGACGCGTCACCTGATGCAGGGGGGTTTGGTGGTGGGACTGGTGATGCCGGCATGGGTGACATGGGCGGCTTTGGCGGTGAGATGGGTGAGATGGGTGACATGGGTGGCTTTGGTGGTGGGACTGGTGATGCCGGCATGGGTGATATGGGTGGCTTTGGAGATGACGGGGCTCCGGGGATGGGCGAACCATCCGGCGGCGGAGGCGCGCCCGTGGAGAGCGAACTTGCTAAGGAAAACGCCGAAAAAATAGACGAACTGAGCAGCAAACTCGCCAAAGTCGATGTCACGTCATCAGCGCTGCAGCGGGCGACCGATGAGATGCGAGAGACGGTTAACAAGCTGGACGAGTCAGTACTCGAACTGCTTTCGCTCTACGAGATCGTGTCCAATCAGGTGAATCCGTTCGTTGGCGAGAGTGAAGGGGATTCCGAGACCATCGAGCGATTTGACAAGGTGGAAAAGCGCATCAACGCGCTTGGCGAGAGTATCGTCATGATGCAGAATGATTTTGAGGCGGTTTCGCAGCAAGGGGCAGTGGGTATATCAGATGATACAAATGCACAGCTCGAAGGAATTAATAATAGATTCGATGAGTTTGCAGAGACGATTGAAACAATCCGGAGTGAAAATAAACAATTCATCTCTGAAGAGTTGGAACAGATCATTATGGAGAAGATCGAAGAGATGATGCATGATATTCCAGTGAGCGCGGTTCCCGTGGATGGGGCGGACACTCCGAATCCCGCAGGCGATCTGGTCCCGGTTGGTGTTGTTGAAGGCGAGGTCTTGAAATCCACGTTTGGGAATTCCTCAGCTCTGGAGCATCTGGATCACAATCCGATGACCGCGGTGATACTGCTGAACTGGATCGAGTTTCTGATGGAACGTGTCGGAAGAAACAACCTCATGGATGCGCTTGATTATTACGTGGATATTGAGTGGATTGGTGAACCGGTCAGGGATGAAATGCTTGCTTACGCTCGCGGGATTGATTATTATGTTGAAAAACCGACATGGAGGCTTCTTTCGGAAGATCACACAAAATCACTGATTTTTATTGAGCGGTTGCGCGGGCACAGGATCGATAGGAATATGCTCAGCACAATTGAGCGCGAGATGTCAAAGGTGAAGCACGGGCTCGAAGAGTTGTACGGGATATAATGTGATGTGTGGGCTGTGGTGCCTGAACTGCTCCCGGGTACAAACCACCACACGTTCCGGCTACTGTTTCCTGTTGCCTCGCCCGGTTCCCTGCAACACATATAACACGAGGCTGAGCACACAGATCGCCACAAGCCCTGAGAATCCGGGAATACCCAAAGGCAGTGCAGTTTTCTTTCCGAAAGTGTCTGCATACAACATACCTGCGTTGAATATGCCACACGCCTTGACATGAACTCCCGGCTCAAGCGCTGTACCACCATAGTAGAGCACCTTGATATACGCCCCATCACTCTCCACATCGATCCGGTGACCCATGCCTGATTCCCTAACACTGGATAGGTTGCCGATGATTGTTACTTTCTTGCCGTTGTACTGTGCCGGGTTGCTCGACATTTCGGATATCGCAACTGTTCCGGCATCGATCAGGGGCCAGTAGACAATACCTTCCGGAATAAAAGTATCCTCATCTGTTCGCCTGTAATGAAATGTGCCAATCACCTTCACAGTGGCTCCTTCCTCAAATCCCTCAAAAATCGCCGACTGTTTCATATCGATGGCGATACTGGACTCTCCGTCGCTGATACGCGGGTTATCCGAGATGTTTATCAGTGTGCCCGTAAGCCCGATCGTCCCACGTGTGAACGTAGCGTCATAATATGCAGGATCTGCTATCACCTCTGACACGGTAGTTTCCGGCATGTCAAATCCAATAGCGTACACCTGCGATACCATGGCTACTAATATACACAGGAATAGTAACAATTTTCTAATCACAAGTCATACCTCCTCATCTCCTTATATCCTCCTTACTTCAGTTCCTCTGCCCCTTACACTCCGGCACTATAACATAACAACAGTTTGTCACCGGCGTATTATTAGTTTTGCGGCGCCAGGCGCTAAAAGAAAATTCGGCTCTCTATTATCTTGAGTTGCAGTGACCAACGCTTATAAAGAGGTTGCCCATTTTATCCGAAT
>CBDUQO010000136.1:0-5949 GCA_965369365.1 uncultured Methanosarcinales archaeon | reverse complement strand
CCACAGGCACAATTCATCTTGCGAGATGCTTGTAACTCGAATTACCATAGAGCCCGAAAACTCTGCAAAACAGATACCCGGGTACTTGAATGGATGGCTAATTCGGTATGGCTCGGCAAGACGGTCACCTGAGATATCAGAGAGCCCAAATCAATGCGTTTCCATCCTGAACCTGCGCTGCAAGATATAGATGCTTACCAGAACCAACCCCGCCAGAAACACACCAATGATCTTCGCCTCGACCGATGTTGCAAACCCGTGCTGAGATGCCCATAGCCCGCTCCGTGTGACAAAGGTTGCGAATAGAACCAGAAGGAATGACAGCACCAGGAGCGCGGGCGCGGTAAGCCCGTATTCACGGTTCCGTTTCATCCGGAACTGGGTATGGAGGTACGCGGTCAGAGCCACCCACGGGATGAGTGATGAGGTCTCCACGGGATCCCATCCCCAGTACCATGCACCCCATCCAAGAACCTCATAAGCCCAGAATCCGCCGATACCGATACCAAGCGTCATTAAGAGCCATGTGATCCGGCTCCACGGCTCAGCGATCTCCATCCATCGCCGGTCGCCGATCAGCAGGTAAGCAGCCGCCGCACCAAATGGTATCACGGCGGCTGCATATCCGAAGAAGACGATCGGCGGATGGATCACCATCCACGGATTGCGGAGCAGCGGGTTCATGCCCTGTGCAAAATGGCTATCCATGAGATAGGGGACTGCGAAGATATCGGTGCTCGTTGAAAGGAGGTGTCCCTGATGATCAATCCCATAAATAAGTGCAAACGGGCTTCTGATTACCAGCAGCATAAGGAAAACCGCTGCCACCAAAAGACCCGCGATCCTTGTGATCTCACTGATCTTACTCCCGGCATGAACTCGCAGTAGTGCCACACACACCAGCGTGGACCACGCCCATATAAAGAGCGAACCTTCCTGCCCCGCCCAGAATGCCGATATCTTGTATAGAATCGGGAAAGTCTCACAGGAAAACCGAAATACGTACAGATAATGTGCGGTAACGCTCAACAGATAGTAAAACAGCAGCGCGGCAGCAAAAGTGGACGCGGCAAGACATATCAGCTCAAATATCTGAGATATGCGTTGTATCTTTGGATTTCTACTGAAATAATACCAGGTCCCGTAGATTATAGCACCTATACATCCTGTAAATGAGATCCAAATCAGTAACATTCCAGTGTTTATCGCCATGGTGATTCCTTTTGATATGTGATCTGTTACCGTGATACTTATTGGTTGCTGCCGCTCCGGGGTTGCCACACAACCGGATTGACAGGATATGCCATTCGGTGAATTGCAGGGGATTACAAGGTTTTGGGATTGCAATTAAGTCTGGAAGATACAATATGGTTTATGCATGTTCGCAAAGGAAACAAAACTCTGATAAGTGGCGATCTGATCCACGAGCTCAAGAGAAAAGTGATACACCTGACTTCGATCGCGATAGTGATGTGCTACTATGCATTCGGGCAACAGGCGATACTTTTGCTGCTCACGGTGTACCTGATCGCGATACTCGAGATAGAGTACTTTAGAATCGAGTGGGGGAAAAAATTGCCCATCGTCCACAATCTTTTCAGGGAAAAGGAGGCGGACCAACTTGGTGGTCACGTATTCTTCACAATGGGATGTATCATTGCAATTTCAATCTTTCCGGAAAAAATTGCGTCGGCTGCGATACTTATGACGACCTTTGGGGATGCGTCGGCTGCTATTTTCGGAAAAGCCTTTGGGAAAACATGGATCCCCGGATTAACAGATAGGGCGGTAGAGGGCTGTGCGGCTGAGTTCATAGTGGACATTGCCATCGGAGCGATCTTTCTATCCAACTGGCTTCTGATTTTTGTTATGGCAGGTACTGCAACCATTGTCGAGACATTAGCTAACAAGATGGATGATAACCTCCTAATTCCCCTCTTTTCGGGATTTAACGGTTATCTCATCTTTCTAATACAGCCGTACCTTAGCTAAATAGGTGGGGGGCAAAACCTCTCTATGGTTTCCACCACCCAATTACCAATCACACAAACATCCCGTGCGGCTCGCGATCGTCCTCAACAATCAGCTTGTCCAGCGCGTATGTGAAATCGTCCATCGAGACGATGTGGCGCCGCTCGCGTATCGCATTCATGCCAGCTTCGGTTGCAAGGATCTTGAGGTCCGCGCCGGTCGCACCCTCGGTCTCCGCTGTAAGAACAGTGAGATCGACATCATCTGCAAGCGACATTGCTTTTGTGTGGATCAGAAGAATCTGCATCCTTCCGTCATCGTCTGGCGGCGGGATCTCGATTAACCGGTCGAACCTGCCAGGTCGTAACAGCGCAGGGTCAAGAAGATCGATGCGATTGGTGGCTGCCATCACCCGCACGTTGCCCTGGGTTCCAAAGCCATCCAGTTCAGTCAAGATCTGGGTCATAGTGCGGTTTACCTCGCCGGACCCTACAGTCCCGTCGTGCGTGCGTCTGGCGCCGACAGCGTCTATTTCATCGACAAAGAGGATCGTCGGGGCTTTTTCCCGTGCGAGCTGGAAGACATCTCTCACGAGGCTTGCGCCCTCGCCTATGTACTTATGCACCAGTTCCGAACCTGACATCTTGATGAATGTGGCGTTGGCATGATGGGCTACCGCTTTTGCAAGCAGCGTCTTTCCCGTGCCAGGCTCGCCATAGAGAAGTACACCGCGCGGAGGCTCAACGCCAACTGATTCGAAGAGTTCGGGCGAGGTTAGTGGCAGTTCCACGGTCTCCCGCACATCCCGGATCTGCTCTACAAGCCCACCAATCATATCGTAGTTTATGCCCGGATCGTCACACATCTCCATCACCAGCGCACGCTCATCCAGCGACATCGGAAGCGTGCGTATGATCTTCAGGTCATTGTTTATCGCAACACGCGCCCCCACCTCCGGAGCATGTTCGCCGCGTTCGATGAGCCATTCCTGGTTGTTGCCATGTTGCCTGATCAACACCTCATCTTCGTTCACCTCAAGAACGCTTGCAAGAAAGAGCGGCGGTTTTGTTGAATCTTCGATGTGTTTCTTGAGCGCCATCAGCTGATTATGAAGCTCTTTGTTGAGTGTCATCGCTTCGAGCAGCCGCGCCTGGAACTCACTGTTCTGCATCTGAAGCATTGTGATCCGGCTGTTTAGCGATGTTACCATGCCTACCAGATCGGTGGGGTCGTACTCGATCCGGTCAATCGTGTCCAGTGATATTTTCAGCGGCACTTCCGCGTCTGTTGTCTCTACCATTATATTGAAATAGGGGCTTTTGAAGATAAAGGTTACAGATAAACTAAAGGAGCGTCATCAGCACAAAGACATACATGATCGACATGCATTCAAGCGGAAAGGTATATCTGGTTGGTTCGGGTCCGGGCGATCCTGAACTGTTGACAATCAAGGCAGCACGCCTGATCAGGGAAGCGGACGTGATCGTGTATGATCAGCTTCCGGGACCTGAGATTCTCGCATCGCTGCCAGAAAGTGCCGAACGGATAGATGCTGGCAAATACGCAGGCGATCACACGCTTGCGCAGGGCGAGATCAACCAGCTGCTGGTTGATCGGGCATCGCAGGGCAAAACGGTGGTGCGACTAAAGGGCGGGGATCCATACCTCTTCGGAAGGGGTGGGGAGGAAGCAATTGAACTGCAGGAGGCTGGCGTACCGTTTGAGGTTGTGCCCGGCATCACGTCCGCGATCGCAGCTCCGGCATCAGCAGGCATCCCGATCACCCACCGGGACCATGCATCGGTGGTAACCATCATCACAGGGCACGAACAGGACAAGGGCGCGCCAATGGTTGACTGGGAGTGGCTTGCGCGGTCAAATGGCACGATCGTGGTTCTGATGGGCGTAAGCACGCTTAACAAATACGTTCCTGAACTAATACGCTGCGGCAGCGACCCTGACAAGCCTGTTGCAATCATCGAGCGCGGAACAAGACCTGACCAGGTGGTGACTACAGGGAGTCTGCGCACGATCGTTGATGTTGCCAGAAAGCAGGGGGTGAAGGCACCTGCAATCGTTGTGATCGGCGATGTGGTGCGTTTGCACTCCACGATTTTTTCACAAAAAATCGAGTAAAAACTGCCCTCCGGGTGGGGGTTGGTAGTATACTTTTTCGCAGGTTAAAGCGGTTTTTTCACAAAAAATTGCGTAAGAAATGCTCCGGGTGGGGGTTGGTAGTATACTTTTTCGCAGGTTAAAGCGGTTTTTGATCAAACTTTTGTGAAAAGTTTGGTAAACAGTTTGCGAGTGAGAAATGCCATACCGGGCTGGAAGCCAGTTTTTGATCAAACTTTTGTGAAAAGTTTGGTAAGCAGTTTGCGAGTGAGAAATACTTTTCGTTGATTGATGGTGTGCGTTTTCCCAGATTAAAATGGTATGTGGGGTGACTGGACGGTATGGGGTGTATACTTCAGTGCTACAACGATAATTTTGGCACGGTAATTCATTGGTGCAGATTTCCATCTTCATTCAATATCCGCAGCAACTCCACAATCGAGTGTGCGGCGCGAGTTATACCCATACTCCGACTATCCGTATCCGTACCTGCAAGATACAGGTTCTTGATCGGTGTTCGGATATCTGCAAAGTTCCCGTCTATCGTAACCGCCGCTTTTTCAGGAATCGTGATCTGTTCGTGCCGCATCACTATCTGCTCTTCGGCATTCGGGACGGCACGATAGATGGTTTCATAAGCCTTCTTCGTCTCCGATTCTTCAGATTTCTTCTCATCGATCACAAACGCAAACCCCACAAGCTGCTTATCCTCCGGTGCAAGCGATGAGTCGTAATTGCTGATCGGCATCGCCCAGTACGGATTATCCTTAAACCATACCTCAGAACCAATGTAGTTGAACTCATCAAGTCTCCTGTCAAGACCCAACCAGATGGTCAGGCTCTTGGTCCGGACGATTCCATTCAGGAAATCTATGTATGACTTTGGAAGACAATCGATAACAGATGGCAGATCCTTCGCAAAGCCTGTGTAGATCATCATATCAGCATAGTGTATTTCATCTGCCTCAACGCCAACTACCCTGCCGTCTTCCACAAGAATGCGTTTTACCTCACATTCAGTCCGGATCTCAGCCGTTTTTGGAAGCGAGTGGAGAACCGCTTCGAGCAACGATTTGAGTCCCTTGCGCGGGTATCCCTGCGGATCGGTAACCCTGTTTGTTGCAATCCTGCCGATGTAGGTAAGCGGGCGGGAAACGGTTTTAAGCTGGACTGAGGGTGCAAATGCGCTGCTCAATCTCGCCTGAAGAGATGCATGAAGGTTGGACGGTAATATGGATCGGAGTATGGATTCGGTCTTCTGCGGATCTTCGTTCTTCCCGACAATGTTTTCAAACTGTTCCTGCGTGACGCTGTCCCTGATAAAGTTGCTGCCGGTCAGGATCCTGTGAATAGACATCTCTTTCATCGACTTGCCCGACAAAAAATATGAGATTGTATTGACAAAATCATACGCATCTTTTGAGAGTGTGCGTGGCAGCGTTTCATACACCGACTGTTTGGAGAGGTCTACGCCAAAAGTAGCGAGCGTAAGCACTTTGGTGATAGCCGGGGTCAGGACAAGCCTATCCTTCTTCGAAAGCACATCAAACGTCATAAACTCCGTTAGATTCGAGGGGATCTTGACAAAACTGTGCTCAGTTCTTACGTAATAATACCCGTGATCTTCGAACACAGGTACATGATCAAAATAATTATCCATCAATCTCTTCAAGGGACCAACCGCGAGATGCGTGATGGCATGTGGTCCGGTATCGACCTGGAAACCGTCAATCGTGTAGCTGTTGCAGTTTCCGCCAACGTACCGACTTTTTTCAAGCACCAGGACTCTCTTACCGTGCTTTGACAGTGTCAGTGCAGCCAGAAGTCCGCTTATTCCTGCGCCGACGATGATGACATCATACT
>CBDUQO010000135.1:0-6007 GCA_965369365.1 uncultured Methanosarcinales archaeon | reverse complement strand
GACGCGGAGGGGAAATAAACGGTTAAATGCTCTGCGTTCCTCTGCGCCCTCCGCGGTTATTATTATTGCCAGAAAGTACAGAATCGCAATCGAACGACCAATCAACCTACTTGAGTAGTTACAAAGACTCATGGGTTTTAGTCACTGCAACGCGAGATACCAAAGACCCACTAATATCACCCACAAACAGGGGCATAAGCCTTCGTTCGCATTGCGGTTCCGGAGATTTGAAAAGCTCAAGTTGTGGCGGTGTGAAGTATAACAAAGCGCCGAATCAACGATCGCTCATTCAAAGACATCTTTGACCTTTTCAAAGATTCCTTTTCGTTTTTTATCGGCGGTGCCACCTTTACTATCGGTATCACCAGTGCTACCTGCGCTTCCACCCTGTCCGGTTTTACCCTCAACTTTCCGCAATTCGGCGAGTAATTCTTGCTCCTGCGTGGAGAGGTGTTTCGGAATGATGATCTTGATTTTTACAAGCTGGTCTCCTTTTCCGCGTCCATGCAACTTTGGCATGCCCTTGCCGCGCAGCCTGAGCGTCGAATCCGCTTGTGTGCCTGCCGGGATCTTCATCTTCACGTCACCATGCAGCGTCGGCACCACCACATCGTCCCCGAGCGTAGCCTGCGTAAACCGGATCGGCAGTTCATACAGGATGTTGTCCCGATCTCGTACAAAGGCGGGATCCGGCTCAATGTGCATAACAACGTACAGATCGCCGGGTGGACCACCATGAACTCCGTGCTCACCCTCTCCGGCAACGCGCAGCCGGGATCCGGTCTCGATGCCAGCCGGAACCGATACTGAGATCGCTCTGGCGCGACGCACCCTGCCAGTGCCTTTGCAGGTGCTGCATGGCGACTCGATCACCTTACCGGTGCCGCGGCACTGTCCGCATGGAGTTGAGGTGATGAACTGACCAAATGGCGTCCGACGTACCTGATTAACCTGACCGGCGCCATGGCAGTTCGCGCAGGTCTTTGGAGATGTGCCCGGTTTTGCACCACTCCCACCGCACGTATCGCATGTTTCGGTGCGCATCAGTCTTATCTTTGAGTCTATGCCATGCACAGCGTCTGCAAGTGATATGTGCAGATCGTATCTGAGATCGCCTCCCCGTTGCGGAACTACTCGCGAACCACGTCCGCCAGCACTGCCCCCGCCAAAGAACGTGTCAAAGATGTTTTCAAAGCCACCCTGCCCGGATCCACCGGATCTCCTGCTCCCAAATATGTCTTCGAAATGGATGCCCCCAAAGATGTCCTCGGCAGAGTACCGTGAATCGATGCCCGCATGCCCGAATTGATCATATCTTTTCCGCTTTTCAGGATCAGATAACACACCATAAGCCTCGGATATCTCCTTGAATTTCTCCTCTGCATCAGGCGCCTGGTTTCGGTCGGGATGGTACTGCATCGCCAGTTTCCGATACGTTTTTTTGACTTGCTTTTCATCGGCGTCCTTCGGGACCCCAAGCACATCATAATAGTCCTTTTTCTCTGCCATACGATCTGTTACCCTCGTTTTTAAATGCGAACGGATATTTCTTAATTATATGAAGTGCGCACTTACGTTAAATTAACTGTTGCACTGAAAAGATGTGCTGCAATTTTGTGCCGGTGACTCATAATTTTACCGGTGTCAGGAAAAGTGTCCTGACTCAGACGGGCGTTTGGGGATGGGGGCGGGATGCCATGATCCGGAAACTGATGAAACTTAATCCTCCTGCAAACACGAGCACTGCGACGAACCCACAATAATGCGAGATGACGCCCCCGAGCAGTGAACCCACAACCGATGCAAGACTGATCACGGAGATGATCCACCCTGCGGCTGTCGCTTTATCCTGGTTTTGGCTGAGCAGAAGCTCGGTTGACCCGACATACAGAAACGACCACGAAACAGCGACCAGAACCATGCCAGGCAGTATATAATAAAAAGTCGTCGGCGGGATGAAACTTAAAAAAGCGACTACCGACACAAGGCATCCATATCTTACAAGCGATACTGAATCCCTGCCATCAAGCCGCCGCATTATGAAAAACTGCACCAGCGGATTGATGCAGTACAGCGTGCCGATCCAGAACTCGTTTGCCCCAAGGCTTATCAAGTACAGCGGAAAAATCACCCAGACGGCTGAGGCTCCGGTATGTCGAAGCATGAATGTCAGGTATATGTCCCAGTTTGCCTTCACTGTGGCAAGCGATAGATATGCAACCTTAATTCTTGGAACTTCGACATTCGGCAGGCGCATGGCGATGATAGCTGATAATATCATGAGAACGGCGCTTACAATGAATATCAGATCATAGTTTCCAATAAGTCCAGCTACAAAGAACCCCGCAGCCCATCCGAGTGCGCCAAATGAACTGAACTTGCCGATGCTCCGCCCCATCCCATAAACGTGCATGATCATCGTTGCAGGGTATATGCCGACGCAGATCCCGAGGAACCCCCGCGCCAGCCCGAGACTAAATGGGTCGTTTGCGAATACCTGCAGAAAGTATGCGACCGCCGAAAACGCAAGACCTGCCACAAGCAGCTTTTTAATGTTCCACGCGTCGGCAGCCCTGCTGAACACATAAGACGAAATAAACAGGCACAGACCATATACACCAATAATGACGCCTATTTGCATATAATTGGCTCCAAAATCCTCTGCAATGACGGGAATGAGCATCATCGATATCATCATCGATGTGTTGGTAAAGAACTGGATTGAATTCAGTTTCATGGCTGATCGGTGGTCATATTATATCTTTATCTACTCCTAAATGTTCGTAATAGACCGTGCTCAATGAAACCGAATAACTATCGGGGCACGGCTCTTCGTTATTGTGATGACGTTGCTGCTGCTACTGCCACTACTGCTACTTTCGCAGCACCACAACATACCGTGTCAGGCTCCGGTGAACCCGCTGGGCATGTCGCCCCACCACAACAAACCCGGCGTCGTCCGCCCCAGGAAGCTCAAAGTCAGAGATCACAACTGCATGCCCACCGCGCTTTAACACGCGATATATCTCAAATAGCGCACCTATGTAGAGTGATTCGACCGATTCTGCCATGACAACGGCAGACCTGCCATAAGGCGGATCAGTGACCACTGCATCGACCGAATGGTCAGCGATCGGCAGGTTACAGGCATCTCCACAGAGTACGTGATATTCAGAGCCATAATCCTCGAGATTCATCTCTGCTCCGGGTAGCATCGGTTCCTGTACATCGATTCCGATCACCCGCGCACCGATCATGCTCGCTTCGACCAGTATGCCACCGGTTCCGCAGAACGGATCGAGAACGAGATCGTTTGAGCGGATTTCACAGAGATTCACGATTGCACGTGAGACCTCCGGCAAAATAGTCCCCGGATAGAAGAATGGTTTCTTATGCGGCTTTCTTTCCCAGAATTGCTTGCGGTCAACCGATGCAAGCACCTCTCCAAATATGCATGACCGCGCGGTTACAAGCAATCTGAAGTTGTGATTAGGATCTTTCAAATTCACCCTTGACCCGGGATTGTGCTCAAAAATTACCTCACCTATGCGTTTTTCAAGGTCTGTGGACGATAGATGCGAGCGTTGTATCTGTTTCACCCTCACGCTGAATGTTTCTCCTGATGGGACTCTTATCTCCGCATCACGAGCAGATTTCAGGATGTCTGATTCGGATATACTGCATTCGAAGATACCGGAGATGATTCGATGCGTCATCGCAAGCCTTGCAGCCAGTATCCGGGATATCCCAGTGGAATCGTCAATATCAAGCATCAGGCACTGCGCACTACTCTGTGCAACCCGATGCTCGACCCCGAGCGCACGCATACATGCGAGCACCTCGCTTTTGGGCAGTGTTTCGTGCTCGCCGGATAGTTCGAATGTCAGTATCATGATTGTAACCAATTGCCAGCGTCTTTGTATTCTGCACTTTGTCAGTACCCACACATTATTACTCACCAGAGCAATGTGATACTCATGTCCGGATCCGGGATCGTAAGATGTGACTGTGGCACGCTGACCATACCAAAGACCGTAAACCGCTACGACCATACCGTGAATGGGTCGCGGTGCCCTGCATGTGGCAAGATCTATGTAGATGCTGAGGATCTTAACCACGCGCTTAATTCATGGGTTGCAAAGCAGTGTTGCAGGTCACAGTAGAATTGTCGTGCCATCCTGCAAGTCGCAAGTTACGAGTCACCCGCTGCCAATGAGACTGTTATCACATCGCGTTGTGCTCGATGCGCGTACCGCACTGCGGGCAGCTTACAGACAGGATATGTGGCACGGTTGTGATCTTATATGCGCACTTATTACAGATGACGGTCTCTTTAACGCCGATCAGCCTCTCGACCTCGACGATTGCGATGTTGGCATGTTGCAGGATCTTCTCGCCATATCGGTCTGCGATGTGCAGTGTGAAGACCGATAGCGCCATGCCGGCTATGATATCAGTTGCCCAGTGTACGCCAAGATATAGCGTGGCAAAGACGACTGTGGGAACTGCAAATATCAGGAAGACTTTGTACTGTCGGAGATTTGTCCTGTAAATTACCAGGAATGTGCTGAACACGAGTGCGACATGGAGGCTCGGGAAACAGTTGTCAAGCGGATCCACCATGGTGATGGCTGAGTATACCATCGGGTGCAGTTCGTACATGAGCGGCTGGACGTTTGGTAATGCATATCCGGTGACCGTAACCGGGAATAGCAGATAAAAAGGGAATGCGATCAGGTAATTCAGGATAAAAACAAGAGAAAATCGCTTAAGTTCTGATGTTTGCTCTGTGTATGCGAGTACAATGAATGTGAATATCACGATCGAGGAAAAGAACACAATATATACAAACGTCATCAGATATGTGAGTACGGGCGTTGCCATGCTCTGGAAACCAGCGACCATACCACCTTCTATATGTTCAATGTATGCTGTGCAGTCATAATTCACGAGCAGATGTAGATGCTGCCGTATTGGAAACTGTGCCTGCACAAGCCCGTATACGGCGGCAGCTGCCAGTATGTATGGCCAATATCCATTAATCAACTGTCTTGCCGTATATCCACGCTTTCTTTTGCGGCATTCCGCTGATACGAAGAGTGAAAAGTACAATGCGATCAGAATCAGGGTAGAGATGGTGCTAAAAACAATCAACTGCCATGCCATTGTAATTACTCGCCAGGTATAATTTTATTAATCAAGGTCATCGGATGGTGGGATTGTATATCTATATATACTTAAATGTTGCGGCTACGAGGGGGCGGTCACATTATGTGGTGTTTGAGTCACAGCCTCGTCGGTGGTGTGGTCAGACAAGTCCAGATACGACATGAAATCCCTTGGATGAATCGCGCTCTTTGGAAAATAACATTTAATCTGTGTCCATCAGTGAAATCCGTGGCTAATAAAAGCTTTTAGCCACAGATGAACACTGATTTCACAGATTTTACCTAACAACTCACTTGAACAGATTCATGGAATCTTCTGTAGCACCAGATGGCGTAACAGTCGCGGCTGCGCTATTGTACTGCCGCGCTTCGCGGTGCCGGGCATTTGTTTTGGGGGTGCTGTTAATTAACATCGAGTCCACAAAAGGATTGATAAAATGGCACAAATGAACATATCGAATTCAGAACAGTGGAAGGCGCTTCTATGAGCTCCGGACCCGACTATGCGATTGGATGGGGTAGTCTTGCATTGATCAATGCAGGGATCGCCCAGGGAAAGAACCGAAGCGGTCTTAACTGGTTTCTCATTTCACTACTCTTTGGTCCTATAGCCACACTGTTCCTGGTCGCCTTTTGCGAGAAATACTGAGATTATGAACTGGTGAGACCCCTGATAGGAGGTCCCCTTTCGGACCAATTACGGAGGTCTTGCGTCCGTGCTGCGTGGTTATAGAAGTACTGGATATGGGTATTCACCACACCAATAGCGACTTTTGTCGTGATCCGGAAGAGTCGGGGTACAAAAGTCCTGATGGAGATTCTGACAAGGAGATTCAAGG